>CAIRYF010000452.1 GCA_903882725.1 uncultured Simplicispira sp. | reverse complement strand
AGTTGTGTGTAATGGGATGGATAAAGCTGCCCGAAGTCGGTGCCTGCCCTAGGTTCGAGAAAAATACATAGAACACATCACCGGCCCGAAATGCGTCACGCCCGACAGAAATAGCGATAAAGAAAAAGAACAAAAACAGCGGAAAAATGCGCAAAAAGCGATTGCGGATGAACGCGCCATAGCGAATCTCGCCGCCCTGCAGCCCAATCGTCATGAACAAAAAGCCCGACAGCACAAAAAACAGCGCCACCCCGGTGTGACCCTCGGTAATCAAACCCAGTGCTGCCGCATACGGCGCCGGCTGCCACTGGCCAAAATAAAAATGGAACACATGAAAGGCAAACACCAACAGCGCCGCCAGCAGACGCAAATGGTCCAGCGCCGGCATATGGGCCACATTCAAACTCTTCATATCTCACACATCCCGTGTCTGTTGTTGCCCCAAGCGCACCGCTAAAAATGCCAAATGCGCTGCACTGTCGCCCGGCGCTACGTCAGCTTGCCGCAGCGCGCCCACCTGCAAGGCAAAAGCCAATTTTTCGCGCCAGCGCAGGCGCCAACTGCCCGTGTTGCCCGTGCCCACACAGCCCGCAGGCGGATGGCCCCAGACGCGCTCAAACAACTGCGCGCTGCGGCGCAAATGGAAGTCGTCCGACACCACCACCAGCCGCTGCAGCCCATGGCGCGCCGCCAGCGCCCCGCCCAGCGCCACATTGCCCAGCGTGTCCAGCGCCTGCGCCTCTTGCAGCACCTGTTCGGGCGGCACGCCTTGCACCTGCATAAAGCGCGCCATCCACGCCGCCTCGGTTAGGCCCGCTGCCATGCCCCTGCCGACGCCTTGGCCAGTGCCGGGCTGGCGCACCAGCGCACCGCCGGTGACCAACATACGCGGCAAGGCCAGCCCTGCTGCACGGCACGCCAAGTAATAGCGCACCGCTGCGCGACTGCGGTGCCACTGCGTGCGGTCTTCGCCGCCCAGCACCAGCAGCGCATCCGCGCCGGCTATCAGCTTCAGTTTCAGCTCCCGCTGGCAGCAGGTGCTGGTGCTGGTGCTGGTGCCAACGCCTGCGCAATCGACTCCCAGCCATACACCTGCTCGGCCAGCGCCCGCGCCGCCGTGCGCAGCGCCCGCTGCGGCGCGGGCACCTGTGGCGCCAGCGCTTGCAGCGCCTGCGCAAAATCGCCCAGCGCCGCCTCGATGTAATGCTCGCCCGCTGTAAACGCCAGCCCGCGCGCACCCACCGGCGTGCTCAGCACCAGCAGGCCGTGGCCGGCATAGTCCAGCATCTTCAAATTGGTGCCCGAGCCGCTCTCCATCGGGTTTAGTCCGACATCGGCCGCCCGCAGC
Organism: uncultured Simplicispira sp.; assembly: GCA_903882725.1. Taxonomy (GTDB): domain Bacteria; phylum Pseudomonadota; class Gammaproteobacteria; order Burkholderiales; family Burkholderiaceae_C; genus Simplicispira. The sequence continues at coordinate 2,166 of CAIRYF010000452.1, read as the reverse complement.
AAGGCCGTCAGCGCCCCTTCCGAGACCACGCCCAGCGCGCGCACATGGGCGGGCAGGCTCTGGTTTTGCACATGCTGGCAAACACTGCCCACCAGCGCAAACGACCACTGCGGGCGCTGCGCGGCCAGCGCCAGCACCGCATCGACCGCCGCCAAATTAGGCCCGTGGTAACTGGCGACAAACAGCGCCAGTGGCCGTTCGCCCCAGCCCAACTGCTGCTTGAGCGCCGCGCGCCGCTGTGGCTCCAACCAGGCGTCCGCTGGCAACTGCGTGCCGTTGGGTGCCAGCTCAATGCGCTCGATTGCGCGGCCATACAGCTGGGCCAGCCGCTCGCGGTTGGACGCGCTTACCGCCCACACCCGCTCGGCGCGCTGCACCAACTGCGCCTCGGCGGCAGCCACCTGCTGCACCGCCCGCTGCGCGGTGCCCGGCGCGCGCAAGTCCAGCGGCGCCCGGGGCGTGCGTGCATCATCGGGCGATGGCAGTGGCACGCCCAGCACCACCGCCTTCATGTCGGCCTCGACGTTGTGCGCGTCGTACCACACCGGTCCTTGCCACAGCGCAAACACCAGCGGTGCCATGTACACGTGTGCCGCCACCACTACATCCGCCTGCGCGGCCAGCACCTCAAACGCTTGGCGATACTCCCCCAAATCGCCGTGGTACAGCAGCGCTGCAATATCGGTCACCGAGCACTGCAGCGCCTTGGTCAGCGCGTGCTCGTGCTGCTCAAACCGGCGCGACGCTGGCACGCACACCTCGCGATAATGCGCACTAAAGCAGCGCTCTTGCGCCGCACTGTCCACCGGTCCCAAGTTCAGCAGCGTGACATCTGCCCATTGCGCCAGCCCCTGCGACAAATAAAACAGCCGCTTTTTACCGCCGTTGTCGGGTGGGTAGACGCCAAACGTATTTACCACCAGCAAACGCTGGCGCCCAGAGCGACTGCCCTGCGCGGCAGGCAGCGCAGCCGCAGCAGCGAGCGGGGATGCTGGCGCTGCCAAGCCCTGCTCCGCCGCTTCCAGCAAACCGCGTGCTGTGCGCTGCCACGACACCTGCGCCGCCGTGTGCTGCGCCGCTGCGCCCATCTGCGCCAGCCGCGCCGGGTCGGCCAGCATCTCGTCCAGCGCCTGCGCCAGCGCCGCTTCGGTGGGGGCTACCGTGCGGCCATTGATGTCGTCTTGCACAAACTCCGTTACCCCGCCGGCATCGCTGACCGTCAGCACCGGCTTGCCTGCAGCCATGGCTTCGAGTGTGATCAGGCCCATGTCCTCATCAAACGGAATAAACGGCACCAGCGCAGCGCGGCTGTAATGCTCCACCAGCGCATCGTCGTTCAGCCGCCCGGCAAAACTAATGCGCATATCGTCCGCCGCCAGTGCGCGCAGCTTGTCACCTTCGGGCCCATCGCCGGCAATGCACAGCGGCATGGTGGTGGTCGAGCGCCGATAGGCCCGCACCAGCAAATCCAGCCGCTTGGGCGCATCCAGCCGACTGGCGGTAAAGACAAACTCTGCCGGCCCGCCGTGCAAGCCTTCCAGATTGGACGGATGCGGCAACACCGTCACCTGCGCCCCGACCGGAAAATACCCCTCGCGCCGCGCTACCACCCCCGAGATAGCGAAATACCGCTGCATCGCCCCCGGTGCCAGCGCAATTGCATCCAGCTTGCGCACCAACGCCCGTACCAATGGCCCCGGCAGGGCGGTCAGCGAGCGCAGCGCTTGGGGGTCTAGGCTGGCGTCCGCCTGCAACTCTCGCACCCGCGCAAAAATCTCAGGCAGCAGCGCCCGCTCAGTGCCCGGCACCTGCAACAAGCGCCACAGCGCTTGCGCTGTGGGCGGCACGCGCGCCGGTTGCAGCGCCATGCCTTTGGGATAGGTGTCATACAGCCCGCGCAGCGTGTGCTGCAAATACACCACGTGGTTGGGGTGCTGCACCATCCACGCCGGGTATTTGGTGGAGATGACAGCATCAAAATGGTCCAAGTTCAGCAGACTCCAGCGCTCATAGCTGGCGGCAATTTGCCAAAAATCTTGCTCGGGTGAGGGCAGCTTGATCAACTCCATCGCGTGCGTGGTATGGCGGTTGACATGGCCACTCAAACCCCACCAAAGTTTCTCGGCTCCGCCCACCACAAACGGTACTCCACTTGGGGCAATCAGT
>CAIRYF010000451.1 GCA_903882725.1 uncultured Simplicispira sp. | reverse complement strand
TTGTCAGTGGCATAACTTTTTATATTTATCGCATCAATAGATGCTTGACCCAAGCACTGGTTTCAAGTAAAAAAGACCATCAGCTATTAAAAATAAGCGAAGAGCGGCATCGTTTATTGGCAGATAATGCGACTGATGTTATTTGGATGATGAATCTTGATGGTAAATTTACCTATGTTAGTCCATCAGTTAAAAAACTTCGGGGTTACACCAGTGATGAAGTGATGCAGCAATCGCTAGAACAAGCATTGACTGCGGCATCAATACCAATTGCCCAAAAAGCATTGAGTGAATCTATCGTTGCAATGATGGCAGGAAAACCTTTTATTGAGTTTCGGGGTGAATTAGAGCAACCTTGCAAAGACGGCTCCACCGTTTGGACTGAAGTTACAACCAGTGGCATGAAGAATATCAGTGGTGAATTTATTGGTATTTTAGGTGTTACCCGAAACATCAATGAGCGCAAGCAAATGGAAGATCAAGTTCGGCAGCTGGCTTTTTATGATCCATTGACCAAGTTGCCAAATCGTCGATTACTCCATGACCGCTTTAGTCAGATGCTGGCTATGGGTAGGCGCAGCCATTGTTATGGTGCGGTGATATTTCTTGACCTGGATAACTTTAAGCCGCTCAACGATAAGCACGGGCACGCAGTGGGTGATTTACTGTTAGTCGAGGCGGCGGATCGGTTGAGAAATTGTGTGCGCGAATCTGATACCGTGGCCCGATTTGGTGGTGACGAATTTGTGGTTCTTATCAGTGAGCTGATGGCCGAGAGAGATGATTCCGTCGCGCAGGCACATTTTATTGCCGAAAAAATCCGCAGCTCGTTGGCAAAAACCTATTTATTGACTGTCAAGCGCGAAACTGATGTGGATGCCATTGTTGAGCACCACTGCACGGCAAGTATTGGCGTGGCGTTGTTTATGCACGACGAAGCCAGTCAGGACGATATTCTTAAATGGGCTGATAAAACCATGTATCAGGCCAAAGAAGCTGGGCGCAATCAAATTAGGTTTTACAACGCAAACGACAGTGCTGCGGGCGTGGCTGTCGATAAAAAAAATTAATGGAAATCTAATTTACCGGACTGTGGTGTTTGTGGCACTTGTGGCACTGTGTGCAGCGCCGCGCAAAACGGTTGCACGCAAGCGGCCTGCCCCATGTAGGGGCAGCCCACGGTGTCGCACAGCGCATCACTGCCGTTGCGGGCGCGGTTTTCATCGCGCTCGGCTTGGCCGCTGGCTTGTAGCGCGGCAATTTGCAGCCACGGGTCTTGGCGTAGGTGGGCCAAATCGCGCCCATACACCCCACTTTGCAGTGCGCTGGAGGCCAGCAGCGGCTGAAACTCCAGCGTCAGCAGCGCACTGGTGCGGCCCCCAGCCGCTTCGCAGGATTCCAGTGCCAGCGCATAGGTGCCCGATTGCAGTGCCTGAGACGGCCCGGCAAACACTGCTTGCAGGGGCGGGGCAGCTGGTGCGGGCGTGTGCGGCACGGTTGGCAGCAGCCACATTTGCCACGAGCGGTTGGGCGTGGCCGCCGTTTGCGCTTGCCCCAGTGCCTCTAGCCAAGGGCCGGGTACACGCACCGTGACCGATACCCCGCGCGGCCCTTCGGGGGTTTGCACTGCGCCTTGGTTGACCAGCCAAGTTTGCAGCGAGGCAGTGCCGCTGGCCTGTCCTTGTCCGGCTTTGCTATCGACCTGCGCCAGCTGTGCCATTTGTGCCACCAGCGCCGTTGGCCACGGCTGCGCGGCCAGCACCCGCTGCATTTGCACGGCGGCGGTAGTTTGTTGCACCAGTGCGTTCAGCAGCGATTGCATCGGCGCGCTGACTCCACCGGTCGGCAAGGCCAGACGTGCTGTCCCGGCAGTGGCGGTGGTGGCAGTGGTGGCGGCGGCAGCGGCGGTGGTCGTAACGGTTCCCGCTGTTGCTATTGCCGCTGTTGTTGCTGTTGCCACTGGGTTGGTGGGCGTACTGGCTGGCACTGCGGCAGATGGTTGTGTGCCCGTGACGGGTGCAAGGCGCGGGCTGGCGACTGCTGTTGTGTGCAGCCCGGTAGCAGCTTGTGCGGGGGCGTTTTTGTTCAGGGCATCGAGCAAAGTGGTTTGGTTTTGCAGGGCGGCGGCGGCTTCGCCCAGGCTTTGACGCCCTTGCGGCGAGATGCTGACTTGGGTTTTTTGCAGCGCCAGCATTGCGCCGTCCTGCGCAGGGGCAGGGGCGCCGCCCTCGCTGTTGGCCGCACCGGACACGGCTTGCACCAGCGCCGTGGCTGCCGTAGGTGTTGCTGGGGCCACCAGTGCAGCTGGCAGCGCCGGATCAATCTGTGTGCTCATCGCTCATATCGCAATGGCTGAAGACTTGAGAGCGGGGCTGGTACGGCGGCAAAGGTTGCCAGCAGCGTCTCGCCATCAAAGGCTTTGTCGCCGTGCTCGTCGGCCACGCCGCTGGGCTGCAGGCCCTTAAAGTCAAAGTGGCGGCTGTCCATGCAGTGTGAAGGCACCAAATTTTGCAGTGCAGCGGCCATGTTTTCGATGCGGCCGGGGTAGCGGTTTTGCCAGTCGCGCAGCATTTGGCTGATTTGCTGGCGTTGCAGGTTGTCTTGGCTGCCGCACAGCGAGCACGGAATGATGGGAAATTGCTGCATCTCGGCCCAGCGCGCCAAATCGGCCTCGGCCACATGGGCCAGCGGGCGAATGATGAGGTGCTCGCCCCGGTCGCTGACCACTTTGGGCGGCATCCCCTTGAGCTTGCCGCCAAAAAACATATTCAAAAAGTAGGTCTGCAACATATCGTCGCGGTGGTGGCCCAGCGCAATTTTGGTCACCTTGAACTCGTCGGCCAGCCGGTACAACACGCCCCGGCGCATTCGGCTGCACAGGCTGCACATGGTTTTGCCCTCGGGCACATGGGCTTTGACGACGCTGTAGGTGTCTTGCGTTTCGATGTGAAACGCCACACCCACCCCGGCCAAATACTGCGGCAGCACATGGGCCGGAAAGCCCGGCTGCTTTTGGTCGAGGTTGACGGCTATCAGCTCAAACGGCACCGCCCCGTGCGCTTGCAGCTTGAGCAAAATATCCAGCAGGCCATAGCTGTCCTTGCCGCCCGAGACGCACACCATCACCTTGTCGCCCGGCTCAATCAGGCCAAAGTCGGCAATGGCTTGGCTGACTTGGCGCACCAAGCGCTTTTCCAGCTTGCGCACTGCGTGGGGATCGGGGGCGCTGGGTATTTCGGCGGCGGCTGTGGTGGCCGTGGTGGCGGCGGTGGAGTCAAAGTGGGACGACATAATTAATCAAAAACAATAGCTGCTAGCGCTTGTTGCATAAGGGCTAGAGGCCATTTTGGCTATAAATTCAGGCCTGTGCTGGGTAAAACATCTTGCGCGTGGGCACTTGGGCCACGGCGTGCGCGATGGCGCTGATGTGCTCGGGCGTGGTGCCGCAGCAGCCGCCGACAATGTTGACCAGCCCTTCGGCGGCAAATTCGTATACCAAGCGGCTGGTGACGTCGGGGGTTTCGTCAAAACCGGTGTCGCTCATGGGGTTGGGCAGGCCGGCGTTGGGGTAGCAGCTGATGAAGGTGCCCTGCGCGGCCTTGGCCAGCTCTTGGATGTAGGGGCGCATCAGCGCCGCGCCCAAGGCGCAGTTCAGGCCCACGGCCAACGGTTGGGCATGGCGCACGCTGTGCCAAAACGCTGTCACGGTTTGGCCGCTCAGGATGCGCCCCGAGGCGTCGGTCACGGTGCCGCTGATGATGAGTGGCAGCCGCTCGCCGCTGGCCTCGAAATACTCGTCGATGGCAAACAGCGCCGCCTTGGCGTTCAAGGTGTCGAAGATGGTTTCCAGCAGCAG
>CAIRYF010000450.1 GCA_903882725.1 uncultured Simplicispira sp. | reverse complement strand
TGTAGGAGGCTGCGTTGACATGGCATTGCGGATGACCACGATGCCCATATTGAGGAGAAACCATGTATTTACTGGGTCTGGGGTTGATTTTGTTGCTGTTGAAGTACACCGAGGTGGGGGCGGTGGCGGCTTGGTCCTGGTGGTTGGTGCTGGCACCGTTTGCGCTGGCAGTGGCGTGGTGGGCTTGGGCCGACAGTACGGGCTACACCAAGCGCAAAGCCATGGCGCAAGAAGACAAGCGCCGCGACGCTCGCCGTGAGCGCACGAAAAATGCGCTCGATGCCAATTTTCAGAAATCTCGCAAACGTTAAACCAGTCACCTTGGCCCTGGCACGGGCATTCAACGCACCGGCCTTGTCGGCCATAATCGTCTGCCAATTTCACCTGTTTTCCCCATTCACTCATCACGAATCATCATGCCCGCATACCGCTCAAAAACCTCCACCGCTGGCCGCAATATGGCAGGCGCCCGTTCGCTCTGGCGAGCCACCGGCATGAAGGACGGTGATTTTGAGAAGCCGATCATCGCCGTGGTCAATTCCTTCACGCAGTTTGTGCCCGGGCACGTCCACCTCAAAGACCTGGGTCAGTTGGTGGCGCGCGAGATTGAAGCGGCGGGTGGCGTGGCCAAGGAGTTCAACACCATCGCCGTGGATGACGGCATTGCCATGGGCCACGACGGCATGTTGTACTCGCTGCCGAGTCGCGACATCATCGCCGACTCGGTTGAGTACATGGTGAACGCCCACTGTGCGGATGCGATGGTGTGTATCTCCAACTGCGACAAGATCACCCCCGGCATGCTGATGGCTGCCATGCGCCTGAACATCCCGGTGGTGTTTGTCTCAGGCGGCCCGATGGAAGCCGGCAAGACCAAACTGGGTGTCTTCAAGATCGACTTGGTGGACGCCATGGTCATGGCCGCCGACCCCAAGGTGTCCGATGCCGACATGGACGAGGTGGAGCGCTCCGCCTGTCCCACCTGCGGCTCCTGCTCTGGCATGTTCACGGCCAACTCCATGAACTGCCTGACGGAAGCCCTGGGCTTGTCTTTGCCTGGCAACGGCACGGTGGTGGCCACGCACGCTGACCGCGAGCAATTGTTCAAGCGCGCTGGCCGCGTGGCGGTGGATGTGTGCAAGCGCTACTACGAGCAAGACGACACCAGCGTGCTGCCACGCTCTATAGGCTTTAAGGCGCTTGAGAACGCCATGACGCTGGACATTGCCATGGGCGGCTCGACCAACACCATCTTGCACATCTTGGCGATTGCCCAAGAGGCCGAGATCGCGTTCACCATGGCCGATATCGATCGCCTCTCGCGCAGCGTGCCCCAGCTGTGCAAAGTGGCACCCAATACCGACAAATACCACATCGAAGACGTCCACCGCGCGGGCGGCATCATGGGCATCTTGGGCGAGCTGGACCGCGCGGGCAAGCTGCACACCGATACGCCGACGGTGTACGCCAAGACGATGAAAGACGCGCTGGACGAGTGGGACATTGCGCGCAACCCGTCGGACGCGGTCAAGACTTTTTACATGGCTGGCCCCGGTGGCGTGCCAACGCAAGTGGCCTTTAGCCAAAGCGCGCGCTGGCCCAGCTTGGATATCGACCGCAAGGACGGCTGCATCCGCGCTTATGAGCACGCTTTCTCCAAAGAAGGCGGTTTGGCGGTGCTGACTGGCAATATTGCTTTGAACGGCTGCGTCGTCAAAACCGCCGGCGTGGACGACGATCTGCTGGTGTTTGAAGGCCCGGCGCACGTGGTCGAGTCGCAAGACGAAGCGGTGGCCAATATCTTGGACGACAAAGTCAAAGCCGGTGATGTGGTCATCGTGCGCTACGAAGGCCCCAAGGGCGGCCCCGGGATGCAAGAAATGCTCTACCCGACCAGCTACATCAAATCCAAGGGCCTAGGCAAAGCCTGCGCGTTGCTGACCGATGGGCGCTTTTCGGGCGGCACCTCGGGCCTGTCGATTGGCCACGCCTCGCCCGAAGCGGCGGCTGGCGGCGCGATTGGCTTGGTGCGCATGGGCGACCGCATTCGCATCGACATCCCGAGCCGCAGCATCAACGTGCTGCTGTCCGACGAGGAGCTGGCCAAGCGCCGCGCCGAGCAAGACGCCAAAGGCTGGAAGCCCGCCCAGCCGCGTCCGCGCAAAGTCTCTAGCGCGCTCAAGGCGTACGCCAAGCTGGTGATGTCGGCCGACAAGGGCGCGGTGCGCGATGTCTCGCTGCTGGACGATTGAACACAATTACTACTTAATTGATAGCTATAACCGCACGCTGTATAAGCGTTTAAGGCCGATTTCTATCATTTCTTACCGATAGCGATCGGCCTTGGCGGGCACAATAGCGTCCACTATGCTGATTTATCCCCACATCAACCCTGTCGCCTTGCAGATTGGCCCGCTGGCCATCCATTGGTATGGCCTGACCTATTTGGCCGCTTTTGGCCTGTTTATGTGGCTGGGCACGCTGCGCCTAGGCCACCCGCCGTTTGCCGCTATTGACGGCCCGGGCGCGTGGACGCGCCGCGACGTCGAAGATATTTTGTTTTTGGGTGTGATGGGCGTGGTCATCGGTGGGCGGCTGGGGTATTGCTTGTTTTACAAGCCGGGCTACTACGCCACACATCCGCTGGAGATTTTTGCTATTTGGCAGGGCGGCATGAGTTTTCATGGCGGTCTGCTGGGCGTGATGGCGGCCATGTTGTGGTTTGCGCGTTCGCGCCAGCGGCCTTTGTTGCAGGTGGCTGATTTTGTCGCGCCCTGTGTGCCGACGGGTTTGGCGGCAGGGCGGGTCGGCAATTTCATCAATGGCGAGCTGTGGGGGCGTTTTGCCAGCCCCGATTTGCCGTGGGGCATGGTGTTTCCACACAGCGGCTCGATGCTGGCGCGCCACCCGTCGCAGGTCTACCAGTTTTTGCTGGAGGGGCTGCTGCTGTTTGTGCTGCTGTGGCTGTATGCACGCACACAGCGTAAGCCCGGCCAAGTGGCGGCGGCGTTTTTGTTGGGCTATGGTGTGTTTCGTTTTATTGCCGAGTTTTTCCGCGAGCCCGATAGCTTTTTGGGCCTGCTGCCGCTGGGCATGAGCATGGGCCAGTGGTTGTGCCTGCCGATGATTGGTGCTGGAGCGGCGCTGTGGCTATGGGCGCAGCGCCAGCCAGCACGTTGATTTTTACCCGACTAGAGACTAGAAAAAGGTCATTCGATGACAACAACCCCTGAGTGGATTGCCCGCAGTGTGTCGCGCCTGCGTGCTGCATCGTCAAAAAATACCGATAAAAATGTGGACACAGGCGCTGATAAAGGCGCTGACAAAGGGGCTGGTAAAAGCGCTGACAAGGTCGCCAGCGCCCCTGTCAAGTCAGCGCCGCCGCGTTCGACCCATGAGCGCTTGGAAGCCACCTTGCGCCGAGGCCAAGAAGCGCTGGCACCGCGCGCCCTGCGCCGGGTGTTGACCGATTTGCAAGCCGTCATCCAGCCGCGCACCAGCGAGCTTGAAGGCGGGCGCTGCGCCAAAGAAGTGGCCGATTGGTACGCCCAAGCCAAGCCCGAAGAACGCCGCGATATGTGGCTGTTGATGTGCGAGCAATTTGCCCCCGACACCACGCATTTCGAGTCGGCGCAAAAACGCTACGCCGCCGCCGCGGGCACCGAAGACGAAGGCCAAGCTGAAGTGAGCCTGCGCCGCGCGCTGGAGTCGCCGCGCACGCGCCTGTTGCAGCGCTTTGCAGCGTTTACCGGCGGGATGCGCTTTTTGGTGGATATGCGCGCTGAACTGCTAGCGCAACTCAAAAGCGACAAACGCCTGCTGTCACTGGACGCCGAGCTGGAGTATTTGTTTTCTACCTGGTTTGACGTGGCCTTTTTGGAGCTGCGCCGCCTGTCGTGGGACTCGCCTGCTTCGCTGATTGAGAAACTTATCAAATACGAGGCGGTGCATGACATTCGCAGCTGGGCCGATTTGAAAAACCGCCTTGACAGCGACCGGCGCTGCTATGGCTTTTTTCACCCCAACTTGCCGCAGGAGCCTTTGATTTTTGTCGAGGTGGCGCTGGTCAACAGCATCTCCAGCAGCATCACGCCGCTGCTGGACGAGGCGGCAGAAACCACGGATATGGCCCGCGCCACGACGGC
>CAIRYF010000449.1 GCA_903882725.1 uncultured Simplicispira sp. | reverse complement strand
GCATTGACGCCGCTGATGACGGTCGATGCCAAGATGAGCCAAATGATGTATTTACCGACTTGGGTATTGAGCCAGTCGATGCCTCGGGAGAATTTGAGTAAGGCCTGCATGTGGTTGTCTCCAAAAAACCTTATGGGTACAAAAAAGAGCTGCATTTGCCGCTCGTCTGCCGAGTGGGGCAAAAGATTTTATGAAGCACTGTAGTCCCAATCTGACAATTGCGTGACGGCACCCGGGCAATGGCGCGCTGCGCAGCCAAGCTGGCTTTATAGCTATAGAAAACAGAGCGTTTTAATCGCTACCAAACTGCGCCCGCCATGCGGTGCCAAAGGTGGGTGTGCCGCTGATCGTCAACGTCAGGGTGTAACGATCGCCCTCTGGCAGGCACTGGACATCGTGATCCCATTCGCCGCCCTCGTCCAGCGGGCCGTGGCCGTCGGCAAATTCTTGCTGCGCCCAGTGCAGCACCAGCGCCACTTCGGCCCGCACCGCGCCAAGTTGCGCTGGCCACACCGAAGCCATAGCGTCCCAGGTGCCACAGCCAGCATCGTCTTCGCTGTAGTCAAAATCGAGGTAGTGCAATGTGTACGGTGCGTGCAATGTGTGCAAAGTCATGGCGATGGCGCGCAGACGACGCGCGCCGCTGCAAGAAAAAACAAGGCTGCCATTGTGTCGCCATGACCACTTCAAACCCAAAGGAAATTGATGAACTCCGTTCACCTCAGTGTTGAAAACCTGCATTTCAGCTACCCACAGCGCGCGCTCTTTCAGCACTGGAGCGCACAGTTTGCTACCGGCGTCAGTGTGATCTGCGGCGGTGACGGCTGCGGCAAAACCACGCTGCTGCGCCTGCTGGCCGGGGAGTTGGCTCCGCAGCAGGGCCAGCTGGTGCTCAATGGCACCGCGCTGGCCAGTGCGCCCGAGGCGTACCGTGCGCAGGTGTTTTGGCACGATCCGCGCTCGGACGCGCTGCACGCCCTGAGCGCGCGCGACTGGTGGGCCAGCCTGCCAGCGCGCTACAGCAGCTGGCAGGCGTTGGCCTTGGCAGCGCATATCGACGGTTTGGGACTGGCCGCGCATATTGACAAGGCGATGTACCAACTCTCCAGCGGCAGCCAACGCAAAGTAATTTTGGCGGCTGGCTTGGCCAGCGGCGCGGCGCTGACCTTGATTGACGAGCCGTTGGCCGGACTGGATCGGCCATCAATTGCTTATGTGCAGCAGGCCTTGGCTGCGCTGGCCGCCGCACCGGGCCAGCGCGCCGTGCTGGTGGCGCATTACGAGCCATTGCCCGGTGTGGCACAGGCGCAGGTGCTGCAGTTGCCCGAAGAATCTGCCCAGTGAATGCTACTAAATACAGAGCTAGCAGCGCACGCATTGCTTGTCTTTCAGCTACAAATCATACTGAAAGCGTTTAAACACCAGCGCTACTAGCTATCTTATTAATAGTACCTAGGGGCACTGGGGCACGCGCGGATAATGGCCGACTTTTGTCGATACCAAGCAAAGAGGTGCGTGTGGATATTATTTTGCTGATCAAGGCCGCCATCATGGGCGTGGTCGAGGGTCTGACCGAGTTTTTGCCTATTTCGTCCACCGGACACTTGATTTTGGCTGGCTCCTTGCTCGGCTTTGACGATGCCAAGGCCAAGGTGTTTGACATTGCCATCCAAACTGGTGCCATCTTTGCAGTCATCTTGGTCTATTGGCCAAAAATTCGCACCACGCTGGTGGCGCTACCCACAGAGCGCCAAGCGCAGCGTTTTGCGCTCAACGTGCTGATTGGCTTTTTGCCCGCCGTGG
>CAIRYF010000448.1 GCA_903882725.1 uncultured Simplicispira sp. | reverse complement strand
GGGCTTGCCGCGTACCACTTCGCGCTGGGCTTTGAGGTGCTTGGCCAGGATGTATAAAAATGATAGCTGCTCGCGCAAGTCCTGTAAGGGCTGCGGGGTGTTTTCGGTCTGAATAGTCGGGTCGGCCAGCCAATCTTCGGTGACGATGTGGTCAAGTTGGTCGTGGCGCAGGTTGACGCTGACGGGCACGCGCTCTAGCTTGGTTTCGGTGCCAGTGATCTCTAGCGTGGCTTCGTCGATGGTGACGTACAGCGACACGGCGGGGTTGGCGCGGCCCGCGTCCAATGTGTAGATTTGCACCACGTCGCTGGGCAGCATGGTGATTTTGTGGCCCGGCATATACACCGTGGACAGGCGCTGGCGTCCTACTTGGTCGAGGGCACTGCCGGGCACAATGGCCAAGCCCGGCGCGGCAATGTGGATGCCCAGCACCACCGTGCCGCTGCCCAAGCCTTGCAGCGACAGGGCGTCGTCGATTTCAGTGGTGCTGGAGTCGTCGATGGAATAGGCCTGTACGTTGGCCAGCGGCAGATCTTGCGGCGGCTGCGGTGCCTCCAGCGCGGGAAAGCCGGTGCCTTTGGGAAAGTTGTCAAACAAAAAGCGCTTCCAGTGGAACTGGTAGCTTGAATTGATGGCACCCGCCTTTTGCAGCAATTGCAGTGGCGCGGTGTGCGTGGCGCGGCTGGCTTCGACCACGGCTTTGTATTCGGGCGCGTTTTTGTCCGGCTTGAACAAAATTTTGTAGAGTTGTTCGCGGATGGGTTCGGGGCAGCTGCCTTGGCCCAGCTCGGTGGCCCAGTCGGCAATTTGTGTCAGCAGGGTTTTTTTCTTTTCGATGGCGGCCAGTGCTTGCTGCAACACTTCGGGCGTGGCCTTTTTGAAGCGGCCTTTGCCAGCGCGGCGAAAGTAATGCGGCGCTTGGTACAGGGCCAACAGCGCACCGGCTTGCTCACTGAGCGGCGCGCTGGCTGAGAAGTAGTCACGTGCCAAGTCGGCAAAGCCAAACTCGTCATCGGGGGCAAATTCCCAAGCCAATTCCAGCTCCATGCTGTCGGCCACGGCCTGTGCCTGCGCCATCAGTTCAGCGGGGGCGGGTTTGTCAAATTTCAGCAGAATATGGGCGCTTTTGACTTTGACCCGTTTACCAGAGTCCAGCTCAATTTGCGCCGAGGTGTCGGCTTCGGAGAGGATGCGGCCGGCCAGAAATTTGCCGGATTCTTCAAACAGTGCGTGCATGGTCGGCATTCTCCCATGGGCGCAGCCGCAGCTTTTTAGATTTCGAGGGTCAGTAGCGGCTGAAATTGTGGGTTTTCTGTCACGCCGTCGGGCGCGTAGCCGCGTGGATTGGCCGCGATGCGCGTGGCTCCAAGGCGGTAGTCGCAGTGGTGGTGGACGTGGCCGTGCAGCCACAGCGCTGGCTGCCAGCGCAGGATGCGATCTTCTATATCCGAGACAAAACAAGCGTTCAGTGGCGAGCCGACAAACTGCGCCGCCACACTGGCACGCGCCGGGGCAAAGTGGCTGATAACGACCGTCGGGCCCGCAAAGGGCTCGGCAAAGCGCTCGTCGAGCCACTGCACCGATTGATCAAACAGCAGTTGCGAGATGGCGGGGGTCAAGCGCTCTGGAAAATCTGCTGCCACACCAATGCGGCTGAAGTCGCGGACAAATTCTTGCGCTTTGAGCAGCCCTTCTTCGCGTTGTTCTGGAGAGCTAAACAGCCGGTAGTCTGACCACAGCGTGCAGCCCAAAAAACGCACACCGCCGTGCTGCCACTCGTTGCGCTCTAGCACGCGCACGCGACTGCCAGCGGCGTGGCTGCGCAGTTGCCCCAGTGTGCTGGTGAGGTCAGAGCCATAAAACTCGTGGTTGCCCGCGACAAACAGCGTTGGCTGGGCAAACTGCCGCGCCCACGCCATCGCTTGCGCTGGGCGGTGCAGGTCGCCGGCCAGCACCACCACGTCGGCGTCGGTGGCGGGTGCGTCCATTGGGTGTACCGACAAGTGCAGGTCAGAAAGCAGGGCTATTTTCATGTTTTTAGGCGCATTCCAAAAATTCTATGATGGCGGGCAGGTGCTGATCAAAGTCGCTCAGGGCGTGGTCGCCGCCGCCCAGCAGGCGCAGCTGCGCCTGCGGGTAGCGCGCCACCATGTCGCGCCAGTCCAGCACCTCGTCGCCCTTGGCAATGACGGCCAGCTGGCGCTTGGGCGCGGGGTGCGCGCTGACATCGAGGGCGCGCAGCTCGTCAATAAAGCGTGGCTCAAAAAAGAACTGCTCTGCCGGGTCGTGCCATGCGGTTTGCTCGCCGATGTGGCGCTCTAGGCTGCGTGCCGGGTCGGTGGCTGGGTTGAGCAGCACGCTGGCACAGCCGGTCTGCTGCGCCACCCAACTGGCGTAATAGCCGCCTAGCGATGAGCCCACCACTGCCATTGCGCTGCGCGGCCAGTTGGCAATACCGGCGCTGACCAAGGCCATGGCCTCTTGCGGCGAGGGCGGCAGCTGTGGGCACCACCACTGCACTTGGGGGTGCTGGCGCGCTATGTGGTCGGCCATTAAGCGGGCTTTGGCAGACTGGGGCGAGGAGCGAAAACCGTGCAGGTAGAGCAGATGGGTGGTGGTCATAGTGGGGGGGCAGCGTCAAAATGGCTGCACCGCGATAATTGCGCCATGGGAACTGTTTTTGATAAACCGTCGCTGGTGCAGCGCATTTTGCCGCTGTTTCGTGGCTTTGATGGCTGGCTGATGGGGATTGTGCTGCTGCTGGCGGGCATTGGGCTGCTGGCGATGTATTCGTCGGGTTACGACCACGGCACGCGCTTTGTGGACCATGGTCGCAATATGCTGATTGCGCTGGTGCTGCTGTTTGTCGTGGCACAGGTGCCGCCACAAAAAATCATGGCGGCTGCCGTGCCGCTGTATATCTCGGGGGTCGTGTTGCTGCTGGCGGTGGCGCTGTTTGGCATCACCAAAAAGGGCGCGCAGCGCTGGATTGACGTGGGCATCGTCATTCAGCCCAGCGAGTTGCTCAAAATCGCCATGCCGCTGATGCTGGCGTGGTGGTTTCAAAAACGCGAAGGGGTGCTGCGTCCACTTGACTTTGTGGTGGCTGGTCTACTGCTGGTGCTGCCGGTAGGGTTGATCATGAAGCAGCCCGATTTGGGCACCTCGCTGCTGGTGCTGGCAGCTGGGTTGTCGGTGATTTTCTTTGCCGGTCTGTCGTGGAAGCTGGTGGTGCCACCCATGCTGGCGGCGGTGGTGGGCATTGGCTTGATTGTTAATTTTGAGCCCCAGTTGTGTGCTGATGGGGTGCGCTGGGCGGTGTTACACGACTACCAGCAGCAGCGCATTTGCACGCTACTGGATCCGTCGCGCGACCCGCTGGGGCGGGGCTTTCACATCATCCAAGGGATGATTGCTATTGGCGCAGGAGGGATGTTTGGCAAAGGCTTTATGGCGGGAACGCAGACGCACTTGGAGTTCATTCCCGAGCGCACCACCGACTTTATTTTTGCGGCTTTTTCAGAAGAATTTGGCTTGGTCGGTAACCTGACTTTGATCGTCTGCTTTTTGTTGCTGGTGTGGCGCAGTTTGGCGATTGCATTGGGTGCCAATACCCGCTTTAGTCGTCTGATGGCGGGTGCGATGTCGATGATTTTTTTCACTTATGCCTTTGTCAATATGGGCATGGTCAGCGGTATGTTGCCGGTGGTGGGCGTGCCGCTGCCGTTTGTCAGCTACGGTGGCACCGCCATGATCACGCTGGGGATGGCGTTGGGCATTTTGATGTCTATCGTGCGCGCCCAACGTCCGCCCAGCGGCCAAGCGCGCCCGGCACCTTAAGGCCGCACTGGCGTAGGCGCTGGCCCTGCGCATCTAAAATGGTCTGATGACCTCTCGCTCTTCTTCTGGATCTTCTTCTGGTGCGCCCCAGCGCGCGCCCACCACTCGCCGTATCGACATTGCACGTGAGTTGCTGCTGACGCCTTTTGGTCTGGACGAAGGCCATCTGGCGCGTGCGCTGGCCGAGATTCGCGCCCACCAAGTTGACGATGCCGACCTGTACTTTCAATACACGCGCAGCGAAGGCTGGAGTTTGGAAGAAGGCATCGTCAAAACCGGCTCATTCTCCATCGACCAAGGTGTGGGTGTGCGCGCTGTCAGTGGCGAGAAAACGGCGTTTGCTTACTCCGACGACATCTCCGAAGCCTCGCTGCTGGATGCTGCCCGCACTGTAAGGTCTATTGCGGCTGCAGCCCAATCAGGACGTGCGCGAGTAGCTACTAAAAAGATAGCATATAGCCGCAGCTTGTATGGCGGCGTAGACCCCATTGCCACACTCGACAGCACCGCCAAAGTGGCGCTGCTTGAAAAAGTCGAACAACTCGCCCGCGCCAAAGACCCGCGCGTGGCGCAAGTCATGGCCGGTTTGGCCAGCGAATACGACGTGGTGCTGGTGGCGCGCGCCGACGGCACCTTGGCCGCAGACGTGCGCCCGCTGGTGCGCCTGTCGGTGACGGTGATTGCCGAGCAAGGCGGGCGCCGCGAGGTTGGCTCGGCCGGCGGCGGCGGGCGTTTTGGCTTGGCGTATTTTGACGACGCGCAAATCACGCAGTACGTCGATGAAGCCGTCAACGCCGCACTGGTCAACCTAGAGGCGCGCCCCGCACCGGCGGGCCAGATGACTGTGGTGCTTGGCCCCGGCTGGCCCGGCGTGTTGCTGCACGAGGCCGTGGGCCACGGGCTGGAGGGCGACTTCAACCGCAAGGGGTCGAGTGCCTTCAGCGGTCGCATTGGCCAGCGCGTCGCCGCCAAGGGCGTGACGGTGCTGGACGACGGCACGCTGGCCGACCGGCGCGGCTCGCTCAACGTCGATGATGAGGGCTGCGCCAGCCAGTCCAACGTGTTGATTGAAGACGGCATCTTGAAGGGCTACATCCAAGACGC
>CAIRYF010000447.1 GCA_903882725.1 uncultured Simplicispira sp. | reverse complement strand
GCGAGTGGACTGGCACCATGTGCCTGACCGAGCCCCACTGCGGCACCGACTTGGGCCTGCTGCGCACCAAGGCCGAGCCTGTCGCTGGCGCGCCAGAAGGCACTTACGCCATCACTGGCAACAAAATTTTTATCAGCGCTGGCGAGCACGACATGGCCGCCAACATTGTTCACTTGGTGCTGGCACGCCTGCCCGATGCGCCTGCGGGCAGCAAAGGCATTAGCCTGTTTGTCGTGCCCAAGTTCAAGGTCAGCGCCGACGGCGCGCTGGGCGAGCGCAACCCGATTTTTTGCGGCGCGCTGGAGCACAAGATGGGCATCCACGGCAATTCGACGGCGCAAATCAACATCGACGGTGCAGTTGGCACCTTGGTCGGCCAGCCGCACAAGGGCTTGCAAGCGATGTTTGTGATGATGAACGCCGCCCGCTTGGGCGTGGGCAACCAGTCACTGGGCCTGACCGAAGTGGCTTACCAAAACGCCCTGGCCTACGCCAAAGACCGCCTGCAAATGCGCAGCCTGACCGGCACCAAGGCCAAAGACAAGCCAGCCGACCCGATCATCGTTCACCCCGATGTGCGCCGTATGTTGCTCACCGCCAAGGCCTATGCCGAAGGCGGCCGCGCGCTGGCGACGTTCTGCGCCGTGCTGATCGACAAAGAACTGCACCACCCCGACGAGAAAGTGCGCAAAGAATCCGCCGACTTGGTGGCACTGCTGACGCCCATCGTCAAAGCCTTCTTGACCGACAACGGCTGGAGCGCCACCACCATGTGCCAGCAAGTCTATGGCGGCCACGGCTTTATTAAAGAGTGGGGCATGGAGCAGTTTGTGCGCGATGCGCGCATCAATATGCTGTACGAAGGCACCAACGGCATCCAGGCGCTGGACTTGCTGGGCCGCAAAATTTTGGGCAACAACGGTGCCTCGCTGAAGAAATTTGGCAAGCTGGTTGGCGCACTGGTGCAGCAAGAAGGCGTCAACGAAAAGATGGCCGAGTTCATCAACCCGCTGGCCGGTTTGGCTGACCAGATGACCAAGTTCACCACCGAGCTGGGTTTCCGTGGAATGCAAAACCCCGACGAAGTGGGCGCTGCCTCGGTGGACTACCTGCGCGTGGCGGGCCACTTGGTGTTTGGTTACTTTTTTGCCCGTATGGCCCAAGTGGCGCTGCGCGAAGTGGCAGCGGGCAACACCGACCCGTTCTACCAAGGCAAGCTGCAAACCGCACGCTTTTACTTTGCCAAGCTGTTCCCCGAGACCGCTTCGCTGATGCGCACCGCCCGCGCGGGCAGCCGCACGCTGATGGAAACCGACGCCGCTTTGGCCTGAGCCACTGGCCTTTTTGCCCTCTAAGCCTTATGAATAAAGCGCTATTAGCTATCATTTTTGCTGTGGCTGGTGCCCCCGTGTGGGCCCAGATGACGCCCGAAGGGCTGTGGCACAGCATCGACGACCGAACCGGCCAGCCCAAGGCCGAGATTCGCATTGCCGCCAAGCCCGAGGGCTTGGCTGGCACTGTCGAACGCTCACTGCAGCCGAGCAAAGAGCCGCTGTGTACGCAATGCACCGGCGAGCGCAAAAACCAGCCCAAGCTGGGCATGGAGATCATCCGTGGCGCTAAAAAAGTCCAAGACAAGGACGTGTGGGAAGAAGGAAAAATTCTCGACCCCGAAAACGGGCGCGAATACACCTTGCGCCTGACGCCTATCGAAGACGG
>CAIRYF010000446.1 GCA_903882725.1 uncultured Simplicispira sp. | reverse complement strand
TGCTGCTGGCTGAACTCCACGCCAATCAGGTAAATCGGCTCGGCGCGGCTGCGGTGTTTGTCGGCATAGCCTCGCCGGATAATTTGCGCCAGCGCTCGGCCCTCGGGTGCCAGCTCTACCACTTTGAATTCGAACAGATACACGTGGCGGTTGAACAGCACGGTCATATCGATACGGCCCTTGTTGGTTACATCTTCGAGGCGAATATCCAAGCCCAGCGCGGCAAAGTGGCTGTAGAACACGCTGGCCCAGTAGCCCTCGTATTGGGCGATGGGGTTGTTGCGGTACCAATCGTTGGGGATGCTGGCAAAAAACGCTGTAAACAGCTGCTGCAACCCCCCAAAGTCATTGGCCCGCAGCAGCCGGTATAGCGACATACGCTGCGGTGCTGCTTGCTCGCTGGGTGCCCAGGTGTGCAGCAGTCGCCCGTGCAGGCTCTGGAACACCTCGCGGTTGGGGTAGCGCAGGCGGTAAAACCAGTTGCCCGAGAGGTTGATTTCTTCATCAATGGTCAGGTAACCGGTTTGAAACATCAGCGCCTCGGTGGTGATGTCGTCTACCTCAAAGGTCGAGAGCAGGTCTAAATCGGTTTCGAGCTGGCTCAGGCCGGGCAGCCAAGCTTGGCGCCGGGTGAGTAGGTCAATCAAAAAGGTGGGCGTGCCGGTCTCAAACCAGTAGGGCCGAAACTCGCGCTGGCTGAACAGCAGCAACAAGTCGAAGGGGTTGTAAACGGCGGAGCCTGTCCAGTGGTAGCCGTTGTACCAAGCGCGGATTTCGGCGCGGTCCAGCCCCGCCAGTTCAGGGGCAAACACCGTGTCCACGTCTTCATCGGTGTAGCCGCACAGCGCCGAGTAGCGTTTGTCCAGCGTGATGTCTTGCAAGTTGTTCAGCCCCGAGAACAAACTCACCTTGCTGAACTTGCTCACGCCCGTGAGCATGGCAAAGCGGATGTGTGCGTCGGCATCTTTGATGGCTGAATACAGGTTGCGCAGGCCGTCGCGCATCTGGCAGGCGGTGTCGGGCGCGGTGATGTTGTCCAGAATCGGTTTGTCGTATTCATCGACCAGCACCACCACGCGCTGGCCGGTGTCGGCGTGCAGCTGGCGCAGCAGGTGGCCGAACAGGCCGGAAATGTCTTTGCTTTCTGGCAGTGCCAGCCCCAGCCGGGCGTAGTTTTCTTGCAGCAGTATCAGGATGCGCGTGTCCAACTCGGCGCGGCTGTGCAGCACGCCAGAGCCAAAGCTGATGCGCACCACCGAGCAGCGCTGGCCCCAGTTCCAGTGCTGCTCGGCGTGCAGCCCGGCAAACAGTGTGGCGTTGCCCTCGAACAGCTCGGCGATGGTGTCGATCAACAGGCTTTTGCCAAAGCGGCGCGGGCGGCTCAAAAAGTAGTATTTGCCCTCGTCAATCAGCCGCAGGATGTACGGCGTTTTATCGACGTAATAGCAGCCGTCCTGGCGGATTTCAGCGAAGGTCTGGATACCGATGGGTAGCTTTTTGCGCGGCAGCGCAGCAGCAGTCGATGGGGCGATCGATGGGGCAGGCGTGGTGGTCATGCAGGTCATTGTGGCATTGGGCGGCCCGTCTAGCACCGGGTGCTGTGGGTAGCGCCATGGACTTTTAACTCCTTATTTAATAGCTGCTTGCGCTTATTGTGCAAGGGCCAGAGGCTGTTTTAGCTATCAATGTGGCATGGTGCGCCTGGATTATTGGTGTTTTAGGCCTCTAGCCCTTGTTTGGTATGCGCTAGCAGCTATTGAAAAAATAGCAGACCTTCAATCGCGTCCTTCAGTTGCTGAATCTCTGGAGCGGCTTACTTTTGGGCAACCAATTCCAAAAAATGCGCCACGGCCTCAATGGCCTGCTGCACTTCTTGCTTGGGGATGTTGGGGGCGCTGGGGTGAGAATAAGGGTTCATCACCACGTTTTTTAGTAACTCCAGCCGGGCCAATGCAGCATCCCAATCGGCTTTGGGGGCTTTGGTGGAGCCGGGCCATGCTTTGAGTTTGTCCAAAAAATCTTGGGCTTGCAATGGCGGCTTGTCGGTTTTGGGATAGACGCGATACGGCATGGCAATGCCTTTCGCCTCGCAAGCTGTGCGCACGCCCAGCTCAAAGGCTTGCCGGGTGTAGTTGGCCGCTGCTTCAATGTAGGGCGTTTGCATCAGCTCTTTGGCTTTTTCCAGCAACGCCCGTGCCGGACGATTTTGCGTCGCACGCACTATCGGCATGGGGGCGGTGGCTGCGGCATCACCTTCGTACACCTCGACGCATTTCCAGCCTGATAGATGCGATCGTGCCAGATCAAACCAGTTGCGGTCGTGGGTAAGTAGCACGATTTGCCAATCGGCAAATTTGGCATCCAGCACTTCTAGTACGGGCAGGCGGTTGGAATGGTCTAGCCCAATCAGCACATCGTCGAGCACCAGCAGCTTGAGTGCCGTGCTGCTGGTGGTGGGTACAGGCCAGCCGCCCGGCCAGATAGATGGCCAGGCCCAACGCTGAAAGTCGCGCCTCGTTCAAAAACAGTTGCGGCGTTTGCAGCGGGTGCCCACGAAAGTGCAGCTCGGGCGTGAGTTGCTGGCCGTCCAACGCGCGGTGGGCGGTGCTGTAGGTGATGCCGGGGGTGTGGAATTGAAGCAATTTCACGTCGTGCCAGCCCAGTAACTGCATCAGTTCATTGACCAGCGGCACCAGCGCCGCAAAGGCACCCCGGAAGGCCGCATTGAAGGCTGTGCAAGCCACCACCATGCGCG
>CAIRYF010000445.1 GCA_903882725.1 uncultured Simplicispira sp. | reverse complement strand
TGTCATCCGCCTGACGGCCATTACATCCGAAGAAGAGCCGCACAGCACCTTGGCCGCTTTTTTGATCAACCCGCGTGGTGACTGCCACTGGGTACACGCAGGCGACTCACGCATCTACCATTTTCACGGTGGCCGAATGCTGCACCGCACCAGCGACCACTCTTATGTACAGGCGCTGGTTGACCGGGGCGAGCTCACCGAGAGCGAGGCCAACAACCATCCCCACTCGAACATTTTGGTGGGCTGCTTGGGCGCTGAAAGCGACCCGCCGGTGGCCTCGCACATGATTGCTCAAGTGCAGCCTGGCGACGTGCTGATGGCTTGCAGCGACGGCGTGTGGCATTACTTTTCATCCGCCGAGCTGGCCTGCGTGGTTGAGGCTCTGACACCACGCGAAGCCACCGAATTCTTAATCGAAAAAGCCCGCTCACGCGGCAAAGGCGTCGGCGACAACCTGTCGCTAGTCATCGTCAAAATTGAAGCGCCGCTGCCAGAAAAAAAAGCGGCGCTGGTTGGCCTACAAAGCCCTCGCTGAGACAACGCCCCAACCACTGGGGCCGCTGCGTTAGATTTTTTAGATTTTTTAGGGTTTAGGCGACAGCGGTGCGGCCGGTATACGCCCCGCAGCAGCATCATCAGCTTGCGACTGCAATACCCGCGCCCTGCGCTGCACTGCAGCGGCGTTTTTCTCTTCACGCAACTGGCGCGCTTGCGCTGCTTGGGCCGCTTGTGCAGATACCGCTTTGGCTTGGCTGGCTTGGTGTGTATTGCGCTTTTCTTGTTGCTGGCGTGCGCGAACAAGTGCCTGGGCCTGGGCCTGGGCTTGCTGAGTGTGGCTTAAATCATCTGGGCGCGGCTCTGGCGGTATGTTTTTGACCCGCGCTGTGGCAGGCATCGGCGGCACTGATGCCGCGTGAGCCTCTTGGCGATCGGCGATCTCCTGCAAATGCTGGACGGCACGCTCGCGGCGCGCGGCTGCATTCAGCGCGGCTTCTTGCTGGCGCAAACCGACCTGCACTTGGCGGGCGTTTTGCCGTACCTTGCGCAAGCAGTCTTCGACTGCAAAGCGCTGATAGCACGCGGTTTCTTGCTGCTGCAAGGCCTGCTGCATAGCCTTGCGTGCCTGTTGTAGCCGCGCCCATTCTTGGGCATGGGCAGCGTCTGTCTGGGCATAAACCCAGCCAGCGCCACACAGCAGCCAACAGACGCCATAGCGCAGCAAAGTCATGTCAGTCCGGTGTCTACCATGCGCCGCTCTAGCGCAAGAAATTCTTTGGACTGCATTTCGTTCAGGCGCGAAACGGTGCGCACAAACTCGTGCGCCAGCGGGCCGTCGGTGTACAACTCTTCGGGCACCACGGCAGCTGACATGATGAGCTTGACGCGCCGGTCGTACAGCACGTCCACCAGCCACGTAAAGCGCCGCGCGGGCGAGGCCATGCTGACTGGCATATACGGCACATTGGACAGCAGCACGGTGTGAAACTGCTGCGCCAACTCCAAGTAGTCGTTTTGCGAGCGCGGCCCGCCACACAGCTGCTTAAAGTCAAACCACACCACGCCACCGGCCTTGCGCAAAGATTGGATCTCGCGCGCTTCGATATGCAACAGTGGATTTTCATCAGGCACTTCGGCCAGCCGATCAAAGGCTTGCGCCATCTGCGTATCGGCTTCAAGACCTAGCGGCATATGGTAGAGCTTGACCTGCTCCATGGTGCGGCGACGGTAGTCGGTGCCGTCGTCCACATTGAGCACTTCTAGGCGCTCGTTGAGCAAGGCAATTGCCGGCAAAATACGGTCACGGTGCAGACCACCTGGATACAAATCGTCGGGTTTGAAGTTCGAGGTGGTGACAAAGCCGACACCGTTCTCAAACAACGCCATCAGCAAGCGGTGCAAGATCATCGCATCGGTGATATCGGCGACATGAAACTCGTCAAAGCAGATCAGCTTGTAGCGCTTGGCCATGCGCGCACCCAGCACATCCAGCGGGTTGACGGTGCCCTGCAAGCCAGCCAGCTCACGGTGTACCTCGCGCATAAACTCGTGAAAATGCAGGCGCACTTTGCGCTTGAGCGGCACAACGTTAAAAAAGCAGTCCATCAGAAAGCTCTTGCCGCGCCCCACGCCG
>CAIRYF010000444.1 GCA_903882725.1 uncultured Simplicispira sp. | reverse complement strand
GGGCGAAGGCGTGGGCTTGCTCGGTGATGGTGCCTTGGGCGGCGATGTAGATGGCGGCGTTTGCGCCTTGGGCTTGCACAGCGGCGTGCAGTTGGCGCAGGGGTTCGATGCCGTGGCTGGCAGCTTTCCAGCGGCGCGCATTAACCAACGTAACCAAGGCGACTTGGCCGGCTTTGTCGGTTTCTATCAGGCGCAAATCAGCAGCGCCGGCAGCAGCACCTTCCACGCATTCGACGCGGTAGCCAGCTTGTTGCCATGCGTTTTCTAGCGCCTTAGAAAACTCGCGCCATGGCATGGCCAGCACGGCATCGACGTTGGCGCTTATTTGCACGGCGCTGGGCGCGCGCAGTTGGCGCCAGGCGGCAATCACGCCGACCACGGCAATCGGCAGGGCGCCCATCGCGCCATAAATGGCAAAGCGCGCAGGCAACCAAGCTATCGAAGCCGAGATGATGGTGCCAGCGATGACAAAGCTGATCCACCACGGCGAGCGCAGCAAGATGGCAAACAGTGAATTGGGGGCCATTTTGAATTTCATGAAATTTTCCTCTTTCCTCTTATTTACAAACGCAGCGGCGCATTGTCAGGGCAGGCGTGGGGTTGGGGGCTTGCGCATAGACTCGCCGCCAACTTCAGGAGTGATTGGAATGGCTGTTTCAGAACAAGACGTTTTGCAGGCTTTGGCCGCTGTGGTAGACCCGCACACGGGCCAAAATTTTGTCGCCACGCGCAGCTTGCGCAACCTGCACATCAGCGGCGGCGATGTGGCGTTTGATGTGGAACTGGGCTACCCAGCCCAAAGTTTGATTGCGCCGCTGCGCAGCAGTTTGGTGGCTGCCGCCAAGAGCGTGCCAGGGGTGAGCAACGTGTCGGCCAACGTCACCTTCAAAGTGCAGGCGCACGCCGTGCAGCGCGGCGTGCAGTTGCTGGCAGGCGTGAAAAATATCGTTGCTGTGGCCTCGGGCAAAGGCGGCGTTGGCAAGAGCACCACTGCCGTCAATTTGGCGCTGGCACTGGCGGCAGAAGGCGCCAAAGTCGGCCTGCTGGATGCAGATATTTACGGCCCCAGCCAGCCGATGATGATGGGCATTAGCGGCAAGCCCGAAAGCCACGACGGCAAAACAATGGAGCCACTGACCAACTACGGCGTGCAGGTGATGTCGATTGGCTTTTTGGTCGAACCCGACCAAGCCATGATTTGGCGCGGCCCGATGGCCACGCAGGCGCTGGATCAATTGCTGCGCCAAACCCATTGGCAAGACCTTGACTACCTCATCGTCGATATGCCGCCCGGCACCGGCGACATCCAACTGAGCCTGAGCCAGCGCGTACCGATCACCGGTGCCGTCATCGTCACCACGCCGCAAGACATTGCCTTGCTGGACGCCAAAAAAGGCATTCAGATGTTTGAAAAAGTCGGCGTGCCAATTTTGGGTATTGTCGAAAACATGGCGGTACACGTCTGCACCCACTGCGGCCACGCCGAGCACATTTTTGGCGAAGGCGGCGGCCAACGTATGGCCCAAGATTACAAAATGGACTACTTGGGCGCACTGCCGCTGGATATGCAAATTCGCCTGCAAGCCGACAGCGGCAAGCCCACCGTGGTGGCCGACCCCGACGGCAGCGTAGCGCAAATTTACAAGCAAGTGGCGCGCAGTGTGGCGGTGAAGATTGCCCAGCAGGCCAAGGACTTCTCATCCAGGTTTCCGACCATCAATGTGTCGCAAGACACTTAAAGGGCCAAATGTGCCTCTAGCCCTTATTGTGTATGCGGTTATAGCTATTTAGTTGATAGCAAATTTGCCGCTGGCGCGGCTGCCCCCAGTACCTGCACCCGCGTGTTGGGCGCAGCGCCAAACATTTCGGGGGTGTACAGCGCCTCAACCCGGCTGGGCGGCAGGGCAAAGTCGCCAACGTTGTTCAGGCGCAGCGTGTACTCCATCTTTACCGTGCCTTTGGGCAGGTATTCGTAATAGCTGCGAAAGGACTCAAAGCTGCGCTCCTCAAACGCCGACCAGCCGGCACCGCTGCTTTTTTCGCCTTGCGTGGCAATGGCCGAATCGCGCCCCAAGCCGCTGCCCAAAATGGTCGATCCCGCCGGAATCGGGTCAGTGATAGCCACCCACGTCATTGGCGCACTGGCGCTGACTTGCAGCGTCACGCGCAGCACGTCGCCGCGCGTGTATTGGCCCGCAGGCAGGGTTTTGTTGGCTTGCTCGATGGGCGTGATGGTTTTTTGGATGGTGTAACCCGCATTGACCGGCGCTTGCAGCGGCACAGCGGCCAGCGATTGCAGCGTCAGCCACGGTTTGCCACTGCCTTGGTGCGTGACGCTCAAACTTTGCGCGCCCTTGTCGCCCTTGCCCCACGGCAAGAACATCCGGTTGCCCTGCCAGTTGCCGGGCGCGTTGGGCGCGCCAAACCAAGTGGTTTGGTGCGCCGCGCCGTTGGCGTCGTCGGCTTTGCTGCGCTTGACCTGCGCCCAATCGACACTGGCTTTGTCACCGCCCAAACTGGCCTGCGTGCTGCCAGCCACCGGCGCGGCTTCAAACGTCGCCGAGAAGCGCGCCAGCGCAAAGCCGCCCCACAAGTTGGCGGTGGTGGTGCGCCACGCGCCGCCCTGCTGGCGCGCCATAAAGCCGTTGGCCAGACGCGCCACGTCGCCCTTCCACGCAGGGTTGTCGATGACGGCCAGCAGCAGGCGGGCGCTGTTGAGGTCGCCGCCCTGCATCAGCCACCACCAGTCGTCGCCCGGCTCGGTGGTGAACACCAATTGGCTGCCTTGATAGCTCAGGCGGCTGCGCAAAATTTGCTGGGCTTGGGCCAAGCGCTCGCTGCGCTGGGGCACGCCTTGCAGGCGTTGCAGCACGTTGAGCCAGTCGATGACGGTATGCGTGGGCCACTGCTGGGGCGCGATGGTGATGCTGTCGAGCATCCGCACCTGTGCTTTGCCGTAGCGTGACAGTGCCTCGATAGCGGACAGCTTGCGCATATCCAAGTCTTTGCGCGGGCTCCAGAAGTGGCGCTCGATGCGGCCTTCGACAAAGTCGATCAAACCGCGCTCCATCGGTGCGCGCACCTCGTCAGCCAACGCAAAGGCTGGGTTCAGGCGCGCCGCTTCGTGCGCGCTGGCCAGCAGATAGGCGGTGAGCGTGTCGCTGCCGTGCCGGGTGTCGCCATTGCGCGGCGGAAAGTAGCTGACCAGCCCGTCGCTGTCCAAATAGGTCGGCAATTGCCCAACCAGCGCCAGCCAGCGCGTGCTGTCGTCCATGCCGATGGCGCGGCTGGCTTGCTGCTCTAAGCATCTGTACGGATAGCGCGCCCACCAATCGCGCACGCCAGGCAGGCCGCTGGCCAACGTCGGTTGCAGTGACATTTGCAAGCCGCCGCGTCCGGGCAGCGCGCCCGTCGGTGGTTGCACCGGCAGTTGCAGCGCGCCGTCAATTTGCACCAGCGTGGCTTGTTGCACGCTTAAAGGCACGGCGGGCACGATGCGTTGGCTGATTTTTAGTGCGTCGCTGGCCGGATTGCTTCCTTTGGCGGTGGCGTCTATTTTCCACAGAAGGGCTTCAAAACGCGCATGCGCCAGTTGCGCTGGCGCGGTCACGTCCCAGGCCAGTTCGCGCGTTTCGCCAGCGGCCAGTTCTACCGTTTTGGGCGACAACTCCAGCAGCGTGGCACGCGGTGCCAGCACCACTTGCATGGCTTTTTTGGTGGTGTTGCGCAGCGTGAACTGGGCGCGAAATTGGTCGCCCTCGCGCACCAGTGGTGCCAGACCGCTGATGATTTGCAGGTCTTGCGTGGTGCGCACCGCCGTGCTGCCAGTGCCAAACATTCCAATGCCAGCATCGGCCACAGCAACGATTTGAAAGGTGGTCAGCGCGTCGTTCAGCGGCACGGTGATGTGCGCTTGGCCGTTGGCGTCGAGCGCCAGCGCCGGTTGCCACAGCAACAACGTATCGAACAGCTCGCGCGTTGGACTGCGGCCACCGCCACCACCGGCGGGCACCGCTTTGCGGCCATAGTGACGCCGGCCAATAATTTCCATCTGCGCCGTCGAGGTTGACACGCCCCAACTGCGCCGCTGCAACATGGCGTCCAGCAGGTTCCAACTGGTGTTGGGCATCAGCTCTAACAGCGCTTGATCAACGGCGGCCAGCGCCACTTCGGCGTGGGCCGCTGGCTGTCCATTGGGCAGCGTGGCGCTGATGGTGACGCGCGCTTGGCCGCGCACTGGGTAGCTGGCTTTGTCTGCCGTGACGGTGACGTTCAAGCGGTGCGCTTGTGCGCCGACTTTAATTTCAGCCAAGCCGATGCGAAACGCTGGCTTGCTCAAATCGACCATGGCGGTGGGCGCAATGTATTCCTTGCCCTGGTACCAAAACGCCGTCCACCACTCGCGCGGCGCTTTGTAGCCCCAGGTGAACAGGCTGTACCACGGCACCTCGCGCAAGCGCCCGCGCAGCGCCAGCACGCTGACATAGACGTTGGGGCCCCAGCCCTCTTGAATTTTCAGGCTGACAGTCGGGTCTTTGCCGTTGAGTTGCACCACTTCGGTGTGCAGCACGCCTTCGCGCTCGACCGTGACCAGCGCGGTGGCAAAACGAAACGGCATCCGCACCTGAAATTTGGCAATGTCACCGGGCTGGTAGCTTTTTTGCTCGGGCAACAAGTCCATGCGGTCGTGGTTTTGGCTGCCAAACCACAGCTCACCGCGCTGCGTCACCCACACTGAGGCGGCGGCGTCAAAGGTGTTGCCGTCCTTGTCGCGCGCGGTGGTGACTAGCTCGATTTCGCCCGGCTCGTCCAGCAGCGCTTCGCACAGCAGCAGGCCACGGCTGTCGCTTTTGCCGGTGCAGACGGTGCCCAAGTCTTTGGTTTCGGTCTTGCTGTCGTAGCTGTAAAAACCCCCGACCATGCGCTTCCTGCTGGTGGTGGTGCTGCGGGCAATCGCCTGCACCTGCATTGGCACGTTGGCCAGTGCGCGCCCGCTGGTGTCCAGCGCCAGCGCCTGAAAACGCACCTTCTCGCTGGCCGAGACCCATTCATCGGTTTTGATGCCCGCCACCACTGCCGCAGGCCACAGGGTGTGGGTGCTGCGCAGGGTTTGCACTTCGCCATTGGGGTCGGCAAAGCTGGCTTCCAACAACAGATCTTGCGCTGCGCTGGCGCGCGGCACTTTGTCCAGCGTGACGCGCCCGGCACCATTGCGATCCAGCGTCAGCGGCAGTTTGTCGGCAATCACGCGTGTGTCAGCGGCGGCGCTGTCTTCTTCTTCGCCTTGCGAGGTGGTTTGTTTGCGCCCTTGCGGCGCGCTAAAACTGAAGGCGTCGTAGGCGTCAAAGTGCAGCTCTTTTTTCTTCACCAGCGCCGAGACACGCACCGGCCACTGCGCCGCCGGGCCGCCCGAGACATAATTTAGCTGCACGTTGGTGGGTACGGTGCCCATGTTGACCAGCGTTTTGGCGTCGGTGGGGGCAATGCGACCCTCAAACACCGGCAGGCGAAATTCTTCAACGCGAAACTGGCCTGAGCCAAGGCTGCGCTTGTATCTGTTGCTATTATTTTTGTTATTTTGCAGTTCCACCGTGTACACGCCCAGCTTGGCCGCTTGCGGCACGGCAAAGCTGCTTTGCGCGCTGCGCCCTCCCGTGGCAGTTTTGCGCCAGCGCAGCGATTGCTGGTATTGCTGACCGCTGTCTTCGTGGGTGATGAGCAGGGTGTCTGGCTCTTGCGCTGCCAGGGCAAAGCCATTTTGCGTTTGCGCGCGCAGCAGGTGCTTCATTGACACCGTCTCACCAGCGTGCAGCAAGGTGCGGTCAAAGATGGTGTGCGCAACTTCGTTGGGCTGGGCGGCGCTGCTGGTAGGCACGTTAAAGCGCCACGGCTCAATGCCGCGCTGCCAGTCGCTCCAAGTAAACGCCATATCGGCAATGCCATCTTCGCCTTGCAAACGGGCACTGACAAAGTAGCCTTCCGAGCCGCCCGGGTCGCTGTTGCTGTGGCAGGTCGGTGCCTCGGATGTCAAACCGTCAAACTGTGCTAAACCCTGCGCATCCGTGGTGGCGTTGGCCAACAGCTTGCCTTGGCAGTCAGACACCGCCACTTGCGCGCCGGCAACGGGCTGGCCTTTGTCCAGCGAGGTCACCCAAGCCAGCGAGTTTTCACGCCCCAGCTTGAAATGCACCGCCAAATTGGTCACCAGCGCCGTGGTGCGCACATACATGGTGCGGCCAGCGCCGTGCTTGTCGTCCAGCAGCGCCGCGCCCAGCAGCGGCGAGGCAATCTCCACCACATGAAAACCCGGTGCAAGCGCAATGCCAACCACCTCAAATGGGCGCGGATCGGTGCGTGTCGGCTGCGGCACTTCCAGTGCTTTGGCTGCGCTTTGGCCGCCCAGCAGCGAGACCATGCGCGACTGCACATAGTTGACGTTGTCATCCTGAGAAAAAGCTTTGGGCAGCGCGCTGTGTACGTCGCGCCGCGCCTGTTTGCGCCCGATCAGATAGTTGTCGTAAGCGCGTACTTTGCGGTACCAAGCAATGGTTTGGGCATCGCCCTGCGGCTGTAGCGTGCGCACTTTGGCGGCGGGGGCACTGGCACTGGCACCGACAGCCAAGCCCTGCACTGACAGCGCGGCTTCGACGTTGCGCAGCGTCACCGGCAACAGCGCCGGGCCGTCTGGGCCTTCGGCAAAGCGCTCGACAATGCCAAACGGCGACGCGGCAAATTTGGCCAGTGCTGGCATCGCGCCCGTTGCTACCGGCAGCGGAAAACTGGCCGCATTGCTCAGTGGACGCCCGCCCGCATCCTGAAAATTCTTCGGTAGCTCCAGCTTAAACGCCATGTTCTCGGCCAGCGGCACAGCAAACTGCACTGCATCCACCAAGGCATCAGCACCGTTCTTGCCCGGCATGGCAGGCTGCGGTGCAATGCTCTCTTGACTGGATTTGAGGCGAATAGCAGCGGCCAGCTTGCGCGACACGGGGCTGTTGAAAGACAAGGTTAATGGGCGAATTGGCAAACAGCCAGCCTGGGCGTTTTCACGCTCGCAGCGAAACTGCGCGGCAAATGGTGCCCGTACTTGGTAGGTAAAGCGCTTTTCGACCCGGTTGACCACCCCGCTGGGGGTGCTGACGCCATTGCCCCACACCAGTTCCACTTTGGTGGCGGGTGTCAAGCGCCGGTTGCAGGCCAACGTGACCCAAGCCAGCGGATTTTTGGCGGCGAGTTGATCAAAATGGCGCGCTTTGAGTAACTCGTCACGCTGCGGGCCGTCAATCAAGCGCACCGGAATGCGCTCGCCCACGCCTTCGCCGCTGCACCACGTATTCTTTTGCACGCTGGCCAGCGAAGCGGCACCGTTGAGCTGCAAGACAAAGAATTGCTCTTCGTCGATTTCTTCCCAAGAGTCCGGGTACACCTCTTCCACAAATGGCCCGCCGCTATTAAAATTATAGCTAACACCGCCCTTCAGTGCTGCACCAGAGGCCGATTTGAAGTCTGGTTTGACCTGCGCCGTGCAGCGCACGCCAGGCGGTAAAGCGCTGGCAAAGTTAAATACCCATTCGTGATCGTTGTTCCAGCGGCCATTGCCTTGGCTGGCCTGCGCATCACTGCACTGCAGCGACAGCGGCGCAGCAGCCTGCGCGTCGCCAAAGCGCACCGCAGGGCTGTTAAATTGGACGGCGATTTGCTGAATGCGCGCGACTTCGCCTTGGGGCGAGAAACTGGTGATTTGCAGCGCCTGTGCGCCCAAAGAGGCCAAACACACGCTGGCACCGACTAAAAATTGCTGGATATTCACGCCTAACCTTCCGAATGGAACGGCAAGCGTAACAAAGATGCCAACGCTTAGGGCCAGCTAGCTCCAGTGCCGCGCATTTGCTGCACCACCGCCACCAGCTCAGGCGAATTCAATGCATCGTTGAGTCCGGCCAGTGCCGGGTCTTGCAGATAGGAGCGCAAATAAAAGTTTTCATCCGCGCAATCGTCTGTTGGGTCGTAGCCGACCAGTGCAAACATATCGCCCAGTGCCAGGCGTTCGCCCAAGCCAACGCACAAATAACTCAGCCCCAAGTAGGGAACGGAGTGCGGGGCGACTGCACTGGCTGGCGTCACCAGCACCCGGCTGGCGTCAGATACATCATTGACCAGCCCGCCCGGCAACGCCCACAGACGCAGCACCAGCGTGCCAATTTCACCAGCGCTCAGGCCAATCACTTCTTGCTCAATTTGGGCGCGCTCCATGCGGCTGCGCATTAGCCATTCGTCCACTGCATTGCGCGGCAGCAGCGCCGCCGTGGCCAAATGGCCGACAAAGGCCAGCACTACCTTGGTTGCCAAACTGCCGTAATCAGGCAAATTCAGCGCCTTGCCCAAACGCAGGGCCAATTCGCTGGCAATCGAGCTGGCGCGCCAAATAGTGTCAAACGAGCGCTGAGACGAACTCAGCTCAGGCTTAAAGGCCTGCGCCAGCAGGTATTGCACGCAAATATTGCGCACTGTCTCCATACCCAAGAAGGCGACGGCGTGCTCAATATGGGTCACCGGCTGGCTCAGGCCATAAAACGGTGCATTCACTGTAGCCAGCACCTTGGCGGCAATCAGCGGTTCACCGCGCAATAACTCGGTTAATTCTGCGGGGCCAATGCGATCAAAAAAATCAGGCGCTAGCAATTGGTGCAAAGACTGCGGCGGGCAGGGAATGCCGCCAATCACACTCATCAGCGCATCGCGTCGGGCATCGGGCAATTCGCTCTCGTGCGCCCAAATAAAGCTGTCGATAGCGCGGGGCTCGCCAGTCTCTTTTTCTTGCTGCGCAGACTCGGCGAGTTCGACAAATTCAGTCCGGTCTGCCTCTGCCATTGGGCTGGTTGGATTTATTGGGCCAGTTGAGTCAGTTGGGTTGGTTGGATTTTCCGGGTCTGACGGGCTGACTGGCCCCAAAGAATCCGGCAGCTCCGCGCCACTGCCTTGAGCCGGTGGCGCTGCCTGCGTTTCTGGTGCATTGGTGGCGGCTTGTGCAGCAGCAACGGGCGCAACCGGTGGCGTGGCGGCAACCTGTGGTGTAACAGCAGTTGGCGGTGACGGTGGCTGTGACGGTGGTGGTACCGCAGCTACGGAGCGGGGCGTGCGCTGAGGCGGTGGTGCTGGGCGGCTAAGTTTCCACCACGCAAGAGCAGCAATAACAGCTACTACAGCGGAAATCAGGAGTAGTAAAGGTGGCACAGGTGCAACAACTCGCAGTGGGTTTAAGACTGCTTATGCTAACCACTCTGGGGCTGTGGAAATTGACTTGCGCTAATTGAAGTTAGCGATCAACGCGAAAATGTTCAGCGCTGAATGGG
>CAIRYF010000443.1 GCA_903882725.1 uncultured Simplicispira sp. | reverse complement strand
TGTAAAGAACGGCGGCGAGTTGAGCGCGGTGTTTTCAGCTACCGAGCTTGACGGCCTAAAAGGGCAAGTCGCCGTGCGGGTTGGCAGCCTTAGCCTGATCATCATCCTCTTGGGCATCCTGCCCATTTGGTGGCTGGGACGGCGTATCTCGCGCCCGCTCGAAATGGTGGTGAGTGCGGCAGAGCACGTGATTGCCGAAGATGATTTTTCTCGCAGCGTGCCAGAAACAGGCACGCTGGAGACAATCCGCGTGGGCCAGGCACTCAATCACTTGCTGCTTAAATTTCGCACCATCATTGCCGATGCCAGATCGTCCAGTGTCAGCATTGCAGATGCCTCGCGCGAAATTGCCTCGGGCAATGCCGACCTGTCTGCGCGCACCGAAGCGCAGGCCGCCAGCCTGCAGCAGACGGCCAGCTCGATGCAGGCGTTGGCCAGCACCGTCAAGCAAAATGCCGATAACGCGCAGCTGGCCAACCAGCTGGTCAATTCCACTGCCGAGGTCGCCGTCAAGGGCGGCCGGGTGGTGGACCAAGTGGTGGACACCATGGCCTCCATTAAAGAAAGCGCGCGCAAAATTGCCGACATCATCGGCGTCATTGACGGCATTGCCTTCCAAACCAACATCCTGGCCTTGAATGCTGCTGTCGAGGCGGCGCGTGCGGGCGAACAGGGGCGCGGCTTTGCCGTCGTGGCCTCTGAAGTCAGAAGCCTGGCCCAGCGCTCGGCCAGTGCCGCCAAGGAAATCAAGGCCCTGATTGAGGACTCTGGCAGCAAGGTCGATGCGGGCGGTAAATTGGTCGATGAAGCCGGCCAGACCATGGGCGACATCGTGAGCTCGGTCAAGCACGTCACTGATCTCATGGGCGAGATTGCAGCTGCCAGCCAGCAACAGCGCTCTGACATTGAGCAGGTCACCCTGGCCATTGGGCAGATGGACAACGCCACCCAGCAAAACGCGGCACTGGTCGAAGAAGCCGCCGCCGCCGCCCAAAGCCTGCAAGAACAAGCCGCCAAACTGGCCGAGGCGGTCAGCGTATTCAAGTTGCATGACTAAAGCCAACACGCCGCAAACGCCGCAAACGCTACAAACGCCCCCACCGCATATCGTCACCGTGGGCCGCCACCGCGTTGCCCGGGTGCTGGAGCGTGTTGCCGAGGGTTTTGGCAAGCAGGCGCGCATCACGCACATCAGCGCCTCGTTCGACACCGCCGTCGATGCCGTGCGGGCGTTGCACGCGCGCACGCCGGTGGATGCGCTGGTCGTGGCCGGGGCCAGCGGCGCGTGGATTCGCGAGCGCGTTGATATTCCCGTCGCCATGATTGAAGTGCGCGGCTTTGACCTGCTGGGCGCGCTGGCGCGGGCGCGCGCGCTGTCGCCGCGTGTGGCGCTGGTGGCGTTTGGTGCCGCGCCCGAGGAGCTAGAGCAGGTGGCCCAGTTTGATGCGCAGTTTGGCGCGGGCATTGCCCAGTTCAGCTACCACGGCCCTGAGGATGCTGGCGCTTGCGTGCAGGCGCTGCAAGCCGCTGGCATTGGTGCCGTGGTGGCACCGGGACTGGTGGCAGATTTGGCGCAAGAGGCTGGGATGGCCAGCGTGCTGCTGTATTCCGACGCCGCCGTCGCGCAAGCCCTGCGCGAAGCCCTGCTGCTGGCGCGCCAGCGCCTGAGCGAGCGCACGCGCCAGCAGCGCCTGGAAACTATCCTTGGCCAGCTGCAAGACGGCGTTGTCGCCGTGGATTGCGCGCAGCGCATTGAAGCGCTCAACCCGGCCATGGCGGCGCTGCTGGGCCTGCCGACACCGCAACTGCATGGCCGCGCACTGGCGGCCATTGCGCCGCAGTTGGACATGGCGCACACCCTGCAATACCGCGAAAGCAGCGAAGACGTGGTGCAACTGGCCACTTGCACCCAAGTGGTGCGTCGCGCCCCCATTGTCGAAAACGGTGTGCTGACCGGCGCATTGTTGGTCTGCCGCGACCCGCACACCATCCACAGCGCCGAGCGCCACCTGCGTGCCAACCAACGCCAGCGCCAGCGCAGCGGGGGCGGCGTGCGCTGGAGCATCGCCGACTATGGGGGCGACAGCGCCGCCGTGCAGCGCCTGCGCGCGCTGGCGTTGCAGTGCGCCGCCAGCGACGCCACGGTGTTGATTGGCGGCGAAAGCGGCACCGGCAAAGAGCTGCTGGCCCAAGGCATCCACCGCGCTAGCCGCCGTGCGCTGCAACCGTTTCTGGCCGTCAACTGCGCTGCGCTGGGCGAGAGCCTGCTAGAGAGCGAACTGTTCGGCTACGAAGAAGGTGCCTTCACCGGAGCGCGCCGGGGCGGCAAAACCGGGCTGATTGAAGCGGCGCACACCGGCACGCTGTTTCTGGACGACATCGGCGATATGCCGCTGGCGCTGCAATCGCGCCTGCTGCGCGTACTGCAAGAGCGTGAAGTGCTGCGCGTCGGTGCCACCACGCCGGTGCCGGTCGATGTGCGGGTGATTGCTGCGACCCATGACGACCTGGACGCGCAGGTGGGCAAATAACTGTTCCGCCGTGACCTGTATTACCGCTTGGCGGTACTGCGCCTGCACACGCCCGCCCTGCGCGAGCGCAGCGCCAGCGACGTGG
>CAIRYF010000442.1 GCA_903882725.1 uncultured Simplicispira sp. | reverse complement strand
CGTGCGCCCGCGCATGAAGTTCATGCTCTTGATTTTGATGCGGCTGCGGATCAGCTCGTTGGTGGCCGAGCGGCCCCATTCGCCCGCGTTGCCGCCGTCGCCCTTGGCCAAAAATTCGAGGTTGTCGTCCAGCGCACCCATCCATGGGCCCATTTTTTCTTCTTCGGTGCCGGGCAGAAAACCGATGTCTTCGCCGACGCTGACTGTCGCGCGGGTCATGATGATTTCGGTGTAGCGGCGCTCGTCCAGCACCTGCGTCAGTCCAGCGGCCAGCGCCATCAGTGTTTTGCCGGTGCCCGCTGTGCCAGCCAGCGTGACAAAGTCGATGTCTGGATCCATCAGCAAGTTGACGGCAAAATTTTGCTCGCGGTTGCGTGTGGTGACGCCCCAGACAGCGTTTTTGGCGTGGCCGTAGTCTTTGAGGGTTTTGAGCACTGCGGTGGTGTCGCGAATTTCGCTGACGCGCGCGTACAGGCTGGGCTCGCCGGGTGCCTCAAAGTAAACAAACTGGTTGATCAGCAGCTGGGGCACGATGGGGCCGCTGATGCGGTAGTAGGTGTGCGCGCCGCTTTGCCAGCTTTCGATTGATTTGCCGTGGGTGCTCCAGAAGTCCACGGGCAAAACCAACATACCCGAATACAGCAGGTCGTCGTCGGCCAGTACCTTGTCGCTTTGGTAGTCCTCGGCGGGCAGGCCCAGCGCGCGCGCTTTGACGCGCATATTGATGTCTTTGGACACCAGCACCACTTCGCGCGGTGCGTGTTGTTCGCGCAGGGCTTGGACTACGCCCAAAATTTGGTTGTCGGCCTTGCCGGGCGGCAGGCTGCTGGGCAGGTGGTAGTCCAGCGCCGTGGTCTGAAAGAACAGGCAACCACCAGCGCTGCGTTGGCCGGTGGCGTCCAGCTTGAGGCCGTGCGCAATGTCACCGCCGCTGCTGGCGGCCAGGGCGTCCAGCGATCGGCTGATTTGGCGGGCGTTGCGCGCTACTTCGGTCATGCCTTTTTTGTGCGCGTCCAGCTCTTCGAGCACGATCATTGGCAGATAGATGTCGTGCTCTTCAAAGCGAAACAGGCTGGTGGGGTCGTGCAGCAGCACGTTGGTATCGAGCACAAACAGCTTGGCCAAGCCGGTGCCGGGTGTCTTTTTTCGGCTGCGTGGCGCTGGGGTGGCGGTTGGCGCTGCCGGTACTGTTGGTACTGTTGGTGCGGATATAGCTATTGATTCAGGCGCTGATGCAGCTATTGCTACCGGCGCGGCAGTATGGCGTGTACGGCGTGGTTTGGTCACTGTCGTTTTGCGTGCTGGCGGGGCAACCACTGCGCTCAGAGGGGCGTCAGCAGCAGTGGCCTTGCGTGTCTTGGCGATGGTGGCGGCTGCGGCTGTAGCTGTAGCTGTAGTGGTGATGTTATAGGCTTCGGGCGCAAGCACTGCGGCGCGGCGGGTGGGGGCTGGGGGCAGGGGCATGGTGCAAAGACCTCAGGCTGATTATCTGAATGACAAATAGCAAAAAGCCGCGTGGTGACCCAGGCGG
>CAIRYF010000441.1 GCA_903882725.1 uncultured Simplicispira sp. | reverse complement strand
AGCGGGCGGCTCGCCGTCTGCGTTGAAGTCGCCGTCTGGCAGATCTGTTTCGTCGGCTTCGTCGGCAACGCACGGGGCGTCATCTTCGTCGGTGACCGGAGGATGTGCCCAGAGCCACAGCAGCAGCGCGGCTTCGTCCACGCCTTGCTTTTTCAGCGCCGAGAACATCCGCACTTCGCCGCCGCCGGTTTGCAGGCGGGCAATCGACAGCGCTTTGGCTTGCTCGGCGCGGGTCAGCTTGTCGGCCTTGGTCAGCAGCACCAAAAATTTCAGGCCATCTTCGACACGCGGGCGCACCACTTCGAGCAGCGCTTCGTCCAGTCCGGTCAGGCCCAGGCGCGGATCACACAGCAGCACGATGCCGGTCAGGCTGGGGCGGCTGACCAAATAATTGACCATCACCTGTTGCCAGCGCATCTTGTCCGAGCGCGACACTGCGGCATAGCCGTAGCCGGGCAGGTCGGCCAGCACCGTGTCGGTGATGCCTTGGCGCCCGAGGGAGAACAGGTTGATGTGTTGCGTGCGACCGGGTTTTTTGGAGGCAAAGGCCAATTGTTTTTGCTGCGTCAGGGTGTTGATGCAGGACGATTTGCCGGCGTTGGAGCGGCCGACAAAAGCAATTTCGGGCACGTCGATGACGGGCAATTGGTGCAGTTGGGCGGCGGTGGTCAAAAAGCGCGCGGTGTGCATCCAGCCCATGGCCGAGCGGCCATCGGGGGCGGGCAAGGCGCTGTCGGCAGCGGGCGTGGCGGAGGGCTGAGTCATGGAGTAATCGAAAACGTTGGAGTGTCATTGTAGAATCGACGCTGTTTTGCGCCATCCCACCTAAGTCCCTCGATATGAAGTTACTCGCCTCCTTGCTCATGGCTGCCGCGCTGGTAGCTCCCGCTTTCTCGGCTTCTGCTGCCGATGCTCCTGCTGCCGCTGCCAAGCCCGACCTTGCCAAAGGGCAGGCAACTTTTTCGGGCGTGTGCATTGCCTGCCATGGCGCTGACGGCAATTCCGCCCTGGGCGAAAACCCCAGCTTGGCGCAGCAGCACCCTGAATACTTGGTCAAGCAACTACAAGAATTCAAAGCTGGCAAACGCGCCAGCGCCATCATGCAAGGCTTTGCCGGTATGTTGAGCGACGAAGACATGAAGAACGTCGCTTGGTGGGTGGCTGGCAATGCCGCCAAGCCCGGCGCGGCTGAAAACAAAGATTTGGTCGCCGTGGGCGAGCGTATTTATCGCGGCGGCATCCCTGATCGCAACATCGCCGCTTGCGCCGCTTGCCACAGCCCCAACGGTGCGGGCATTCCAGCGCAATACCCGCGCCTGAGCGGCCAACACGCCCAATACACTGCCACCCAATTGGTGGCGTTTCGTGACGGCGTGCGCCTGAACAGCCCACAAATGACAGGCGTTGCAGCCAAACTGAACGACCGCGAAATCAAGGCGGTGTCTGACTACATTTCTGGCCTGCGTTAATTCGTTTCTCCGTGTCCTAGCGCTACCCCGGGCGCGCTGTACGGAACCAACCGCCAACCACCAAGCTCTCAAGGGCGGGCCCATCACACTGATGGACCCGCCCTTTTTATTGCAGCTGTTGAATCTACCGAATATTTTTTCATGTCTGACAACACCTTAGGCGTTAGTCCGCCGTTTCGCTCGCAGGCT
>CAIRYF010000440.1 GCA_903882725.1 uncultured Simplicispira sp. | reverse complement strand
TGGCCGCGGCCTACCGCAAAATTTTTGACCGCTTTGGCCTGACCTATCGCGCTGTAGCCGCTGACAGCGGTGCCATTGGTGGCGACCTGAGCGAAGAATTTCAGGTGATTGCGGCGACGGGCGAAGACGCCATCGTTTACTGCCCCGGCAGTGATTACGCCGCCAACATGGAAAAAGCCGAAGCGCTGGCCCCCGCTGGCCCGCGCGGCGCTACCACCCAGCCACTGACCAAAACCGCCACCCCAGGCAAAAGCACCTGCCCCGACGTGGCCGAGCTGCTGGGCGTGCCGCTGGCTACTACCGTTAAATCGCTGGTGCTGGCCACTGACGAAGCCAATGAGGCCGGTGAAATTGTCAAAACCCAAGTTTGGCTGCTGTTGCTGCGCGGTGACCACGACATGAACGAGATCAAAGTTGGCAAAGTGCCGGGCCTTGCTGCCTTCCGCTTTGCCACGCCGACAGAAATTGACGCCCACTTTGGCTGCAAGCCCGGCTACTTGGGCCCTATCGGCCTGCAAAAACCGCTGCACATGGTGGTAGACCGTGAAGTGGCGGTCATGGCCGACTGGATTTGCGGTGCCAACGAAGCCGACTTCCACATGACCGGCGTCAACTGGGGCCGCGACTTGCCAGAGCCAACGCTGGTGGCCGACATCCGCAACGTGGTGGCGGGCGATGCCTCGCCCGACGGCCAAGGCACGCTGGCGATTGAGCGCGGCATCGAAGTCGGCCACGTGTTTTATTTGGGCACCAAATACAGCCAAGCCATGAACGCCACCTTTTTGGGCGAAAACGGCAAACCCACTTTCTTTGAAATGGGCTGCTACGGCATCGGTATCACCCGCCTGCCCGCCGCCGCCATCGAGCAAAACCACGACGAGCGCGGCATCATCTGGCCCGACGCGATTGCGCCGTTCACCGTAGTGTTGTGCCCGATCACGCCCGAGCGCTTCCCTGACGTCAAAGCCGCTGCCCAATTGCTCTACAGCGAACTGCTGGCCGCCGGTGTCGATGTGATTTTGGACGACCGTGGCGAGCGCCCCGGTGCCATGTTTGCCGACTGGGAGCTGATTGGCGTGCCGCACCGCGTCACGATTGGCGACCGTGGCCTGAAAGAAGGCATGGTCGAATACCAACACCGCCGCGACAGCGCTGCCACCAAAGTAGCGACCGCCGACATCTTGGCCCTGCTCAAGGGCCGCTTATCCGCATGAGTACGTTAAGCGCTTTCGGTGTTTCGCGGCGCTCTTGCGTGGCGTCGCTGGGCGCGCTGACGCTGGCCCCAACCGCTTGGCTGGCTGCGCCAACGTCGGCTTATGCAGGCGGCCAGCTAGAGGAGCCGCTGATGGACTCGGTGCGCACCGCGCTGAGTTCCGCCGTGTCCAACGCCGCACCGCCCGAGCCCGACTTTCCCTCCACCGAAGCGCGGCTGGTGTATTTGCGCTGGCTGGGCACCATGAGCGATCGCCTGCGCAAGCGCAAACCCGAGTGGGAAGTGCGCCGCGATTTTCTGCAAACTGTGTGGTACGAGAGTCGGCGCGCTGGCCTCGATGTCGCGCTGGTGCTGGGGCTGATTCAGGTCGAAAGCGCCTTTCGCAAATTCGCCCTTTCCAGCGCTGGTGCGCGTGGCTATATGCAAGTGATGCCGTTTTGGACGCGCGTGATTGGCGATGGTGACGCGGGCAAGCTGTTCCATATGCAGACCAATCT
The DNA here is from genome assembly GCA_903882725.1 of uncultured Simplicispira sp. Classification (GTDB taxonomy): domain Bacteria; phylum Pseudomonadota; class Gammaproteobacteria; order Burkholderiales; family Burkholderiaceae_C; genus Simplicispira. Next base: position 11,244 of record CAIRYF010000440.1, on the reverse strand, counting down.
GCGCTTTGGCTGCGTCATCTTGCGCCACTACCTTGACCGCGAGCGCGGCGATTTATTTTTGACGCTAGGGCGCTACAACGGCAGCCGGGGCCGCGATCCCTACCCCAATGCGGTGTTTGCCGCCCAGCGCAACTGGCTGTTTGATGGCCGCATGACCGGCTAACGACGAACTCCAGCCGCACCAACCATCTACCCCAGGCACAAAAAAGCCGCCTCAGAAGGCGGCTTGTCGGCTATTGCCGGCCCGTTAAGCCGTAGTGCCCAGCGCTTGCTTAAGCTCGCCCGACTCGTACATCTCCATCATGATGTCCGAGCCGCCGATGAATTCGCCCTTGATATACAGCTGTGGAATGGTCGGCCACGTGCTGTAATCCTTGATGCCTTGGCGAATTTCTTCATCTTCGAGCACGTTCACCGTGACGATATTTTTAGGATCGACGCCGCAGGCCTTGAGCACTTGCACCGCGCGGCCAGAAAAACCGCACATGGGAAAGCTGGCTGTGCCTTTCATGAACAGCAGCACGTCGCTGGATTTGACGAGATCGTCGATGCGTTTCTGGGTATCGCTCATGAAAACTCCGGTAGGTAGAAAAGGTGACAACGGCGTGATTATTTCATTGTCGGCCATTGCCCGCCCGAGCATCGCGCGATGCCGCCGAGGTCTTTGCGGCTTTGCACTTGCGTCCATCCGGCTGCGCGCAGCAGCGCCTGCACGGCTTTTGCCTGATCCCAGCCGTGCTCTAGCAGCAGCCAGCCGCCGGGGCGCAAGCGCGCCGGGGCTTGGGCGACGATGGCGCGAATGTCGTCTAGCCCATCAGCGCCGCTGGCCAGCGCTTGCAGCGGCTCGTAGCGCAGGGCAGCCAAATGCGGATCGGCACCGGCAATATAAGGCGGATTGGAGACGATGACATCAAACTGCCCCACCACGCCGTGCAGCCAGTTGCCCAGCGCAAATTGCACCGCCAAACCCAGCCGCGTGGCGTTGGCTTGGGCGACGGCCAAAGCATCGGCACTGGCGTCGATGGCACTGACTTGCGCCTGCGGGCGCTGGTGTTGCAAGGCCAGCGCGATAGCGCCGCTGCCGGTGCCCAAGTCCAGCACTTGCAGCGCGGGCGCTTTGGGCATATCGAATCCGTCGAGTACCTCCAGCGCCCAATCGACCAAGGTCTCGGTGTCTGGGCGCGGGTCGAGCACACGCGCGTCAATGTGCAGCGTCAGGCCATAAAACTCTTTGCAGCCGCGCAGATAGGCCACCGGCTCACCCTCGGCACGGCGCTGGCACAAGGCGACAAAGCGCGCGTGGACATCGGTGGGCAGGGGGTCGCTGTTGTGCGCCAACAGCCAAGCGCGGCCCGCATCTGCACGGCCCAGCGCGTGCAGCAGCAGCAATTGGGCGTCGATGCGCTCTAAACCCAGTGCCTGGGCTTGGGCCAGCGCGTCCTGCAAAGTCAAAGAGAGGGAGATAGGTGCAGACACAGGCATTTTTACTCTGCTTTTGATAGCTATAAGCGCAAGCAGTTAAAGGGCTAGAGGCCGATTTGACTGTATTTTGCCATTACTCAGTGTGCTATCCGGCCCGTTCCAGCTCGGCCAGCTGCTCGGCCTCGCGGGCGTGTTGCAGCGCTTGCAGCACCTCGCCCAAGTCGCCTTCCATCACATACAGCAGCTTGTACAGCGTCAGGTTGATGCGGTGGTCGGTCAGGCGGCCCTGCGGAAAGTTGTAGGTGCGGATGCGGTCGGAGCGGTCGCCGCTGCCAATCAAGCCCTTGCGCTCGGCGGCTTCTTTGGCGGCGCGTTCGCTGCGGTCTTTTTCTTGGATGCGCGCTTGCAGCACTTGCAGCGCCTTGGCCTTGTTGGCGTGCTGGCTGCGCCCGTCTTGGCATTCGGCGACGATGCCGGTGGGCAGGTGAACTACGCGCACAGCAGAATCGGTTTTGTTGATGTGCTGGCCACCAGCACCGCTGGCGCGGAAGGTGTCGATGCGCAAGTCGGCCGGGTTGAGCTTGATGGCCTCCTGCGCGTCCGGCTCGGGCATCACTGCGACGGTGCAGGCGCTGGTGTGGATGCGGCCTTGCGTTTCGGTGGTGGGCACGCGCTGCACGCGGTGGCCGCCGGACTCAAAGCGCAGCTGGCCGTAAATGTCGTCACCGGCCACGCGCAGCACGATTTCTTTGTAGCCGCCCAGCTCGGCAGCGTGCTCGCTGACGATCTCCACCGTCCAGCCGACGCGATCGGCGTAGCGCATATACATCCGCGCCAAGTCCCCGGCAAACAGCGCCGACTCGTCACCGCCAGTGCCAGCGCGAATTTCGACAAAGGCGTTGCGTGCGTCTTGCGGGTCTTTGGGCAGCAGCAGGCGCTGTAGCTCGTTTTCCAAGGTCAATAGTTCGGCTTGGGCGCTGGCGATTTCTTCTTGCGCCATCTCGGCCATGTCGGCCATCTCGGGGTCGTCCAACATCTCTTGCGCCCCAGCCAAGTCGCTGCTGCGCTGGCACCAGCGGGCGTAGCGCCCGGCAATTTGCGTCACTTCGGCGTGCTCGCGCGAGAGCACGCGGTACTGCGCCATATCGCCCATGATGTCTTCGCGCGAGAGCAAAAAGTCAAGCTCGCCCAAGCGCCGGGCGTAGCGCTCCAGCTGGTTTTGGAGAAAAGGTTTCATCAGAATAGAAATTTTAGCTACTAAAACGGTAGCTATCAGCGCAGGCCAGATGGGCGCTAGAGGGCTTTTTTGCTCTGCGAACGCAGAAACAGGCGCGAAGCGGTGTGGGCGGTGTGGGCACGCGCGGCAGCGTCGGCGTTGCGCAGCTCGGCCATGGTGCCGTGCAGCATTTTTTTGGCAACGCCGCGCGACAGGGCGTCAAGCACGGCGTCGATGTCTTCGCCGCGTGCCAAGCGTCGGCGCGCGCGGGCGATTTCGGTGGAGCGCCATGCGTCGGACTGGCTTTGCAATTGCAAAATCAGCGGCACCACGCCGTGCTGCGGGTCACGTTGATCCATCCAGTGCAAAAAGCTTTGCACACCGGCGTCGATGATGGCCTCGGCCTGCTCGACAGCGGCTTGGCGGCTGGCCTGGGCGGTTTGCACCACGCTGGCCAAGTCGTCCACGGTGTAGAGGTAGACGTCTTCGAGATCTTTGACTTCAGGCTCGATGTCGCGCGGCACGGCCAAATCGACCATGAACATCGGGCGATGGCGGCGCTTTTTCAGGGCGCGTTCGACAGCGCCTAAGCCGACGATGGGCAAGCTGCTGGCAGTGCAGCTGACGACGATGTCGAACTCGTGCAGGCGATCGGGCAGGTCGGCCAAGCGGATCACTTCGCCGCCAAAGCGGGTGGCGAGTTTTTCGCCGCGCTCTAGCGTGCGGTTGGCAATGGCGATGGATTGGGGGTTGCGCGCGGCAAAGTGCGTGGCCGTGAGCTCGATCATTTCGCCCGCGCCGACAAACAGCACGCGCGTTTGGCTTAAATCTTCAAATAGCTGGCTGGCCAAGCGCACGGCGGCAGCGGCCATGCTGATGCTGTGCGCGCCAATTTCGGTCGAGGTGCGCACTTCTTTGGCGACGGCAAAACTGCGCTGAAACAGCTGGTTCAGTGTCGATCCCAAGGCTCCAGCATGATCGGCGGCGCGCACCGCGTCTTTCATTTGGCCCAAAATTTGCGGCTCGCCCAGCACCATAGAATCCAAGCCGCTGGCGACGCGAAAGGCGTGGCGCGCTACGGAGCCGTCTTCAAGGGTGTAGGAATGCGCGCGCAGCACATCGGTGCTGACACCGCCGCTGTGGGCCAGCCAGCCCATGGTGTGCTCTAGTGCGGCGTGGTCGCCAGCGCAATAGATTTCGGTGCGGTTGCACGTGGAGATGATGGCGGATTCGACGCTGCGCTGTGGGCTGCTTTGGCCAAGGGACTGGCGCAAGCCTTGCAGCGTCGGGCCAATTTGATCGATCGCAAACGCAAAACGACCGCGCAGATCAAGCGGCGCGGTGGTGTGGTTAATGCCTAAAGCCCAGACTGCCATTGTCAGATTATAAAATTTGTTGCAGGTGCGCGCCGCAGGTGTGGGCACAAACCTTGATCTGCGTTAGTTTTATGGACTCTTTTGTTGCTTTTAACCACCTTATCCACTTTGTCGGCCCGGCTGCGGGCGTGGCATTGGCTTTGTGCGTCGGAACCTTGGTTTTTTGGTCAAAACGGCCCGCAACCCTTTCGTGGCCTGCGCAACTAGCTCTTAATTTCATAGTGGGGTGTGTGGTGCTGCTGGTCGGTTTATGGTCGGATGGGCGCGACGGCAAGATGCTGACCTACGCCGCGCTGGTGCTGGTGTGCGCCAGCTGCCAGTGGCTGGTGCTGCGCGGCTGGCACGATTGATGCGCCTCAGGCCAGCCGTTTTATCCGCCTTCACGCCAACAGCGCCTGTGCAAATTCGCGCGCGCTGAAGGTTTCCAAGTCTTCCAGTTTTTCACCGACGCCGATGAAATACACCGGCAGCGGGCGCTCTTGTGCAATGGCCGCCAGCACGCCGCCTTTGGCGGTGCCGTCGAGTTTGGTGACGATGAGACCGGTCAGTTGCAGCGCCTCGTCAAAGGCGCGCACTTGGGCCAAGGCGTTTTGACCGGTGTTGCCGTCGATGACCAGCAGCACCTCGTGCGGCGCGCTGGCGTCGGCCTTGGTGACGACGCGGCGGATTTTTTTCAGCTCTTCCATCAGGTGCAGCTGCGTTGGCAGGCGCCCGGCGGTATCGACCAGCACCACGTCTTTGCGCCGCGCTTTGCCAGCAGTGACAGCGTCCAAGCTCACGGCAGCCGGGTCGCCGCCTTCTTGGCTGACGATTTCGACCAGATTGCGGTCGGCCCACACCGTAAGTTGCTCACGCGCAGCGGCGCGAAAGGTGTCGGCAGCGGCCAGCAGCACGCTGGAGCCTTCGTTGGCCAGGTGCTTGGTCAGTTTGCCAATTGAGGTGGTTTTGCCCGCGCCATTAACGCCGGCCACCATGAGGACGGTGGGCTGGTGCTGGCCGATGACCAGCGCTTTTTCTAGCGGCCGCAGCAGCTCGGTCAGGCCTTGGGTCAGCAGGTCTTTGACGGCGGCGGGGTCGGTGGCTTTGGTTTCTTTGACGCGGCGCTTCAAGTCGTTTAGCAACCACTGCGTGGCTTTGACGCCGGTGTCGGCCATCAACAGCGCCTCTTCTAGCTCTTCGTACAGCGCGTCGTCAATTTTGGTGCCGGTAAACACCGTGGTGATGCTGGAGCCGGTTTTGCGCAGGCCGTTTTTCAGGCGGTCGATCCAGCCGCTGCGCCGCTCTTTGGTGCTTGTTGCTGCCGCCGTGGGTTCTGGCGCTGGCGCTGGCGTTAACGCGGTTTTGGCACCAAAGGGCTTGCGCAGCCAGTTCAGGGCACCACCGCTGGCAGCTGGGGCCGGGGCCAGAGTGGGGACAGGGGCAGTGGCAGGCGCTGGCGGTGCGTCAGCAGCGGGCGGTAGGGGGGATTTTTTTTTGAAAAAGCTGAACATTGCAGGGTTCTTAGAATCACGCCATTCTATGAAACACGCTATCACCTTATTGGGCCTGCTGGCCTGCCTCACTGCCGCAGCCCAAACGCCGGCGCTTGTATTGGCACATACCACAGAGCCAACGCCCGCCGCGTCCGCTGCGCCGACTGCGGCCACCACCGGCGTGCAGCAGTTCACATTGTCCAACGGCATGACGCTGTTGGTGCAGCCCGACCGGCGCGCGCCGACGGCCATGCACATGGTGTGGCTGCGCGTCGGCTCGATGGACGAGGTCGATGGCACTTCGGGCGTGGCCCATGTGCTGGAACATATGCTGTTCAAAGGGACAAAAAAAGTGCCGGTGGGCGAGTTCTCGCGCCGCGTGGCTGCGCTGGGCGGGCAAGAAAACGCCTTCACCAGCCGCGATTACACCGGTTACTACCAGCAAATTCCCTCCAGCAAGCTCGAAGACGTGATGCAGCTGGAGTCCGACCGTTTTGCCCACAACCAGTGGCCGGACGAGGAATTTCGCAAAGAGCTGGAAGTTGTCAAAGAAGAGCGCCGGATGCGCACCGACGACCAGCCGCGTGCGCTGTTGATGGAGCAGTTGCACGCAGCGGTGTTTACCGCCTCGCCCTACCACCGGCCCATCGTCGGCTGGATGAGCGACTTGGACGCCATGACGCCAGACGACGCACGCCAGTTTTACCGCCGCTGGTACGTGCCAGCCAACGCCGCCATCGTCGTGGCTGGTGATGTCGATGCGGCGCGCGTGCGCGCGCTGGCCGAAAAATACTATGGCCGCATTCCCGCCCGCGCCGTGCCCACGCGCAAGCCGCGCACCGAACCCGCACAGCCGGGCCTGCGCCGCCTGACGGTCAAAGCGCCCGCCGAGCAAGCCTACGTGGCGCTGGCGTTTCGCGTGCCCAGCTTGGAGCGCTTGGACGCCTTAACCGCTAGCGACCAAGACGCACTGGCGCTGGTGGCGTTGTCAGCGGTGCTCAGTGGTTACGACGGCGCGCGTTTAGAGCGCGCCTTGAGCCAAGGCCCGGATCGGGTGGCCGACACCTCGGGCAGCAGCGCTGACGTGATGGGGCGTGGCCCGAGTTTGTTTTATTTGAGCGGTGTGCCCGCCCAAGGCAAAACCGCCCAACAGGTCGAAGACGCGCTGCGCGCCCAAGTGGCGCGTGTCGCCAGCGAAGGCGTCAACCCAGCCGAGCTAGAGCGCGTCAAAACCCAGTGGATGGCCAGCACCGTCTACCAGCGCGACTCCCTGAGCAGCCAGGCCAGCGAATTGGGCAGCAACTGGGTGCTGGGCCTGCCGCTCAACGCCCAAGAGCGCACCATCGCCCTGCTGCGCAGCGTCACGCCCGCACAGGTGCAGTCGGTGGCGCAGCGCTACTTTGGCGACGACCAACTGACGGTAGCCACCTTGGCACCCCAGCCCCTTGACCCCAACCGCAAGCCCGCCGCCGCCCCGGTTGATGGCTCCCGGATGCACTAAAAAAACGCACCAGGAATTGATCGATGTTTACTATTAAAAAGATAGCTACTCGCGCTTTATACATAAGCGCTGGAGTGGTTTTTTATGCCCAATCTGCTTGGGCCTTGTTGCCGATAGAGCATTGGAGCGAGCCCAGCGGCGCGCAGGTCTGGCTGGTCAACAGCCCAGGCATTCCCATGGTCGATGTGCAAATGGACTTTGACGCTGGCACGCGGCGCGATCCGCCCACGCAAGCGGGCTTGGCCAATGCCGTGGGCACCATCGCCATCAAGGGCGTGCGCGCAGTCAAAGACGCGCCAGCACTGGACGAAAACCAACTTGGCGAAGCGTGGGCCGACCTCGGTGCCAGCTTGGCTTTGGGTGCCAGCAACGATGCATTCACCCTGTCGCTGCGCTCGCTGACCGAGCCAGATTTGCTGCATAAAACGGTGCAACTGGCGGCGCGCCAACTGGCCGAGCCAGCTTGGCCACAAGACATTTGGCAGCGCGAACGCGAGCGTTGGAGCGCTGCCATCCGCGAGTCCAACACCCACCCAGGCACCGTGTCTGGCGACGCGTTTGCCGGTGCCGTGTACGCCAATCACCCCTACGGCCAGCGCGTCACCGAGGAGTCGCTGGCACGCATCGACATGGCCGATATGCAGCAGTTTTATGCGCAGTACGTGCAGCCCTGCCGCGCGCGCATCGCCATCGTGGGCGCTGTCGATCGCGCCCAAGCGCAAACGCTGGTGGGCCAGTTGCTGGCGCGTTTGCCAACCAGTACGCCAGCGCAGTGCGCGCCGCTGCCACCCGTGGCCGAGGTGCAGCCGCTCAACGGCGCAGTCGAAAAGAACATTCCATTTGCCTCGGCGCAGGCCTATGTGCTGATGGGCCAGCCCGGCTATAAGCGCAATGACCCGGACTTTTTGGCGCTGCTGGTGGGTAACCATATTTTGGGCGGTGGTGGCTTTACCTCGCGCTTGACCCACGAGGTGCGCGAAAAACGCGGCCTGACCTATGGCGTCACCAGCCACTTTGCCCCGGGCCTGCACGCCGGTGCATTCATGATCGGCTTGCAAACCCGCCCCGACCAAGCCGCCCAAGCACTGCAAGTGGCGCGCGACACCTTGGTGCGCTATGTGGCAGATGGCCCCACCGCTGCCGAGCTGCGCGCTGCCAAAGACAACCTGATTGGTGGCTTTGCGCTGCGCATTGACAGCAACCGCAAGCTCTTGGGCAACGTCGTCAACATTGCCAGCAACGGTTTGCCGCTGGACTATTTAGAGCACTGGACTGAGCGCGTACAAGCACTGAGCGCCGCCCAAGTGCGCGCCGCCATGCAGCGCAAGCTGCAACCCGATCGCATGGTCACCGTGGTGCTGGGAGCACAGCCATGACGCGCGCCAAACCCGCCGCAAAACCCGCCACTGAAGCCAGCCCCAAAGTGGCGACCGGCGTCGGCCAGATCCGCATCATTGGCGGCCAGTGGAAGCGCACCCGTCTGCCGGTGGCCAAGCTCGCTGGCCTGCGCCCCACGCCCGACCGGGTGCGCGAGACCTTGTTCAACTGGCTTGGCCAAGACTTGGGTGGCTGGCGCTGTTTTGATGCCTTTGCTGGCACTGGCGCGCTGGGCTTGGAAGCGGCCTCGCGCGGCGCTGCGGCAGTCCAGTTGGTGGAGAGCGATGCGGCGCTGGTGGCGCAGCTGGGTGTGCTGTGCCAGCGCTTGCAAGCCACCACGGTGCAAGTGCGCCGAGGCGATGGCGTGGCGCTGCTGCGCCAGTGCGCACCGGCCAGTCTGGACTTGGTGTTGCTGGATCCACCGTTTAGCAGCGACTTGTTCGCGCCAGCCCTGCAAGCGGCGGCGCGCGCCGTCAGCCCGCAAGGCTTTGTCTATTTGGAGGCCGCCAATACCTGGCCCGATGAGGCGCTGGCACCGTTAGGGCTGATACTGCACCGCCACCTGCGCGCCGGTGCGGTACACGCGCATTTGCTGCAACCCATTTAAGGAGAGATTCGCCATGACCCGCAACGTCCTTGCCGTGTACCCCGGCACCTTTGACCCGCTGACGCTGGGCCACGAAGACTTGGTGCGCCGCGCGGCGCAAATGTTTGACCACGTCATCGTCGCCGTGGCCATGGCGCACCACAAAAAAACCCTGTTCAGCTTGGACGAGCGCATGGAAATGGCCCGCGAGGCACTGAGCGACTGCCCGCAAGTGCGCGTCGAGGCGTTTGACGGCCTGGTAACCACCTTTACCGCCGCACGCGATGGCAATGTGATGGTGCGCGGCCTGCGCTCAGGCACTGACTTTGATTACGAATTTCAGCTCGCTGGCATGAACCGCGCGCTGGTGCCGGAGCTAGAGACGGTGTTTTTAACGCCCGCCAGCCAGTACCAGTTCATCAGCAGCACGCTGGTGCGCGAGATTGCCACGCTGGGCGGCGATGTGGCGCAGTTTGTCTCGCCGACGGTGCTACAGCGTTTGCAGGCCAAAGTACAGTCGGCATAAAAAAACCGTGGCCGACACACAGGGCAGCGGCCACGGTTTTTTAAGTTTTAGCGCTATTTAAGGGCGCACAACGATGCTGTTGCGCACTTCACGCACATGGTTGCTACCGCGTGCAATGGCTTCAGCTTGGTTCTTTTCAGCGTGCGACTTGGCAAAACCGGACAGTTGCACCGTGCCGTTGAGCGTCTCGACGCTGATAGCGGCAGCCGAAACAGTCTTGTCTTCGGCCATCTTGGCTTTGACGGCGGCAGTGATGCCAGCGTCATCGACATAAGCGCCAACGGTTTGTTGATCGCGGGTCACCGCGCAACCGGTGGAGATGATGGTGATACCAGCCAAAGCGGCAAAAGCGAGAGCGCGAATGTATTTCATGGTTTTCTTTCTAGTGTTTGTGCTGGGTTAGCACGGGGTGTTAAAGCGGTTAAATTTTTCTGTGACCGCGAGTGTGCTTGATTTTTGCCAGTGTTGCACGGCCCCAAAAAATCCAGAAAAGGGCGCTGGTTCAATCGCCTCGGCTGCGCAATAAAGCCATAGCGGCCATGGTCAGGGCGGCACCAGCGGCGGCTGCTATCACCACCGACTTACCAGGCTGCTTGGTGACGTAGTGAGTGGCGTCGTCGGTGTATTTTTCAACTTGCTCGCGCACACGGGCACTGGTGTCAGCGCAGTAGTTGATGCTGCGCTCGGCCAGCACTTGCGCTTTAGCGGCCAGCTCATTGACGGCCGGGTCAACTTGGCTGCGCAATTTTTCAACGCTTTTTTCTGCTTTGTCGATCGAGGCGTTGGCGGCCTCGCGCACGGCGTCCACCGTCTCATGCACACCTTTTAATGCATCGTCCTTGAGCTGGCGTGCAGTGTCGCCGGCATGGTGAATGGCATTGGCGGCGGTTTGTTGGATGCTGTCGGTGGGGGAGGCGTTTCTCATGGGAGTCCCTTGGGTAGATGAAAAAAAGAGGTGCGGCGGGTGTAGTGCATTAACGCAGGTCAGGGCCAGGTCAGCGCAGAGTCCGTCCTAGCCGCGTTTGATCAAGCCGATGACAAACGTCACCACAGCCATGATCACGAAGACAAAAAACAAAATCTTGGCAATGCCGACGGCACCTGCGGCGACGCCGCCAAAACCCAAGACGGCAGCTATCAAAGCAATGACAAAAAAGATAACGGCGTAATGCAACATAAAAATTTCCTAGGCGAACTCAGCAGGTAGGTCAACAGTGGTTCTCAAACGCCCGCTGTTTTGTGGGGCGCTTAAGAACGACTGTAGGCTCGCGCTGGCACTGGCCGTGTCGGTGCGAGGCGCTGGCGTATGTCAGCGCGGCGGCAGTAGGCGCTGTAGGAGAGGGCGTACAAAACCAAGCCTAGCCCGCCCTTGTTACACCAAAGGCAGAATGGCCGATACCAGCGTGCCGTGGCCGGGCTGCGACGTCACCTGCAAACGCCCACCCGCCGCTTCAACGCGCTGGCGCATTCCCAGCAAGCCATAAGAGCCACGGCCTACGGCGGCCATGTTAAATCCCTTGCCGTCATCGCGAATTTCGACAGCGATATGCGCGGGGCGACTGTGAACCATGATGGTGATTTTGTGTGCCTCGGCGTGTTTGCCAATGTTGGTCAACGACTCTTGCACCATGCGGTACACGGTCAGCTCGGTGGCCTCGGGCAGGGTGACGGCTTCAAGGTCGGTTTCCACCTGAATGCCGGCGGTGTCGGCGTATTCGCGCGCCAATATCTCCAGCGCAGCAAGCAACCCCAAGTGCGCCAACGACGA
>CAIRYF010000439.1 GCA_903882725.1 uncultured Simplicispira sp. | reverse complement strand
GCGCCGCCCTCAGGCGCGCTGGACGCGCCCTGCCACAGCGCCTGCACCGACAACTGCGCCGCGCTATAGCCCAAGTTGTCGTCCGCCGCTGCTGCCGTGCCAGCAATCGTTCCGCCAGTGCCCAGCAGCACCCATTTTTGTGCGTTCACGCTTAACTCCTGCCTGCTATAAAAATCAAAACCCTGGGTTAAATTACCGGCTTTGCTGTGCTGCGCAGCTCCCACAGAATATCTTCCATGCCCGCCCCTAAGCTCACTCCCCGACAGCAGCAAGTTCTCGACTGCATTGAGGCGGCCATTGCCCGCACCGGATCCCCGCCCACGCGCGCAGAAATTGCAGCTGAATTTGGCTTCAAATCCGCCAACGCTGCCGAAGATCATTTGCAAGCCTTGGCCCGCAAAGGTGTGATTGAACTGGTCAGCGGCACTGCGCGCGGCATTCGCTTGCGTCACAGTGCTATGTTGTCTTTGGGCACTGCACGTGGCACGCAACGGCCATTGCCGATAGCGGGAGTCACCCAACTTTTTCTGCCGCTCATCGGCTTGGTCGCTGCCGGGTCGCCGATTTTGGCGCAGGCGCATATCGACACCACTTATTGCATCGAAAGCAACTTGTTTCCAAGCAAGCCCGACTATTTGCTCAAAGTGCGCGGTATGTCGATGCGCGATGCGGGTATTTTGGACGGTGACTTGCTGGCAGTGCAAAGCACGCGCGAAGCCCGTAACGGCCAGCTTATCGTGGCGCGTTTGGGCGACGACGTTACCGTCAAACGCCTGCGCCGCACCGCCCACAGCATTGAGCTGCTGGCCGACAACCCGGACTATCCGAGCATCACCGTGCGCCCTGGCGAGTCGTTTGAAATTGAAGGCCTGGCCGTTGGCCTGATACGCAACAGCGGGCAGATTTGAGAGGTGGATATAGTCTGCGCACTGCCATCAGCACACTCTGCCAATTTTTATGGAACTGAACGCCTTATTGGCTTTGCCTCTGGCTTTGCCCAGCTTGCCACGCGTCGTGGCACTGTTGATCACTGAGTTGGCGCGCGATGAGCCCAATTTGCGCCGCGTCAATCAGCTGGTAGGCTCAGACCCGGCCTTGGCAGCGCGTGTGCTGGCGTGCGCCAACGGGGCCGAGTTTGAGGCGCAGCGGCAAATTGCAGGCATTCCCGAAGCGCTGGCGTTGCTGGGTACGCTGCAATTGCGTGCAATGGTCAGTTCAGCCCCCTTGGGCACCACCTCGCGCAGCGTCCCGGGCATCAATTTGCAGCATTTTTGGCGCTACAGCTGCAACACCGCCAAACTGGCTCGCTCGCTCGCTGGCAGCGTGCAGCAAGACCAAGTAGCGGCGTACACCGCTGGCTTGCTCCACGGTGTGGGCGAGCTGGCAATTCATCTGGCAGTTCCCGATCGGGCGCGGTCGCTCAACACCTTGGTACCACCGCTGGATATGCGTCGCAGCAAGTTAGAGCAGCGTATTTTTGGTTACAGCTACGGCCATGTCAGCGCAGCACTGGCACAGCGCTGGCAACTGCCTTCGGTAGTGGTCGATGCCCTGAACTATCAACACAACCCGTTTGATAACAACGCCTACGAGCCTCTGGCGGGCGTGTTGCACTTGGCCGCGTGGCGCGCCCGGGCGCGTGAGGTGGGTTTGGACGACCGAGAAATGGCCGTCACCTTTCCCGACCAAGTTGGCCTGCCTTTGGGATTGGATATTGATATGGTGTTGCAGCAAGACCCCATCGATTGGACCAGGCGGCCCGATGTCGGCAGCTTTTCCTGAAAATTGGTTTTAACCATGCCCACAAAGACACCTGTCCACCCGTCTCTGGCCTTCCCGTCTCCCGTGCATTTGCCTCATTACCGCCTGACAGCGCCCATGCGCAGCGTGCTGGCGCGCATGGCCCGCGCCAATCAACCGGCCTTGCACACCCTGACGCCAACCCAAGCACGCTTGGCTTATGAGGTTGGCGCTGGTGTGCTTGAGCTGCCCAAGGCAGCGTTGGCGCGGGTGGAGGATTTGCACATCCCGGCGCGCGACGGCCATGCGTTGGCAGCGCGTCTGTACGCGCCCAGCACCGAGGCCGGTTTGCCGCTGCTGCTGTACCTGCACGGCGGCGGCTTCACCATTGGCAGCATTGCCACGCACGACGTGCTGTGCCGCGAACTGGCGCGTTTGGCCGGCTGCATGGTGGTATCGCTGGACTATCGGCTGGCACCCGAGCACCGCTTTCCAACCGCGTCGAACGACGCTTGGGACGCTTTGCAGTGGCTGGCGGCGCAAGGCGCGGCTTTAGGTGCCGACACCCGCCGCTTGGCGGTGGGCGGCGACAGCGCCGGCGGCACGCTGGCAGCGGGGTGCGCCATTTTGGCGCGCGATGCCGGTTTGTCGCTGGCTTTGCAACTGCTGTTTTATCCCGGCTGCACGGCGCACCAAGATACGCCCTCGCACAGCACCTACGCCCACGGCTTGGCGTTAGAGGCCGCGGCCATCAGCTGGTTTTTTGACCACTACGTGAGCAGCCGCGCCGAGCGCGAAGACTGGCGCTTTGCGCCGCTGTTGGCACCCGATGTTGATGGCGTGGCCCCGGCGTGGCTGGGGCTGGCAGAGTGCGATCCGCTGGTCGATGAAGGCATTGACTATGCCGACAAGCTGCGTGCTGCTGGCGTGGCGGTCGATTTAGAAATGTACCGGGGCGTGACGCACGAGTTCATCAAAATGGGCCGTGCCATCCCCGAGGCGCGCCAAGCCCATGCCGACGCGGCGCGCGCTTTGCGCCAAGCGTTTGGCGGTTAAACCCGCACCCCAGCGCTGGGGTGCGCGCCAAAAAATGGAACTTTGTGCGGGCCCATGCGTTAAAGCTCTCAAACAGCATGGAAATTTTGAGCCACCTCCACGACCTTGACGATGAACAATGCGCCGCATTGGCCCAGCAGGGCCAACGTGGGGCGTTTACGGCGTTGGTGCGGCGCTATCAAGACCGGATTTACCGTTTTTTGCTGCGCCTAACGCACTCACCAGACGATGCACGGGAGCTGACGCAGGAGACCTTTTTGCACGCCTACCAAGCACTGCCGCGCTGGACGCCCCAAGCGCGCCTGAGCACCTGGCTGTTTCGCATTGCACGCAATCTGGCGTTTGACTGGCTGCGGCGCGGCAAGCGGGTGGAGTTTGTGCCGCTGAACGAGGACGACAGCGAAGGTGGCGGCGAAGGCTACGGTGCCTATTGCCGCGATCCTGCGCCGGGGCCGGATGCTGTATTGGAAACCGCACAACGCTACCAAGGCCTGGAAGCAGCCTTGGCACGTTTGCCAACCGAGCACCGAGAAATTTTGCTGCTGCGCGAAATCGAAGAGATGTCCTATGAAGACATTGCCGCCGTGCTCGACCTGAACTTGGGCACCGTCAAATCACGCTTGGCGCGTGCGCGTGCCGCACTGCTGGATAAATTGCCGCGCTGATTGGAGATACCTTGCCATGACTTGCCCCCACCCACACCAGCTGTCTGCCTATGCCGACCACGAAATGCCGCCCGCTGAGACGGCCCAGCTGCGCGGCCATCTGCAAAATTGCCTGGCGTGCCAACAGCAGCTAGACGCCATCACAGCCCTGAGCCAGCGCCTGCGCGCACTGCCATCGCCTGCGCTGGGCTTTGACTTGGCTGGGCAGTGGGACGATCGCCTGCGCAGCGCCGCGCAACCACTGCATCACCCGCCACGCCGCCTATGGACCCATTGGCGCGGTTGGATGCCCACTGGGCTGGCAGCGGGGCTGGCCCTGGCCTCTGGGGTGTGGCTGGGCGGCTTGTGGCTGGGCGCTGGCATGGCCGTCTCCCCTGCCAACAGCGTGGTGCGGGTGTTTGACCCGGTGCCACCGGGTGGCCTGTGCGCCGCGTCTGAAATTTGCCGACTCTCACAAGGAATGCGATGAAACCCATGAAACCCATAAAACCCATAAAACCACTCTCTTTTTGGCAATGGCTGCTGGCCGTGTCTTTGGCGCTGAATATGGGCATTGGTGTGGCCTTGGTGCGCCACCAATGGCAGCCTGTACCGGCTGCCACAGCAGCCCTGCCGGTGCTGAATTTACCGGACTACTTGGACTTGAGCGGCGCGCAGCGCCAGCGTTGGCAGCAGCTGGAGTCGCCTTTTTTGCAGGATCTGTCGGCCAATTGGGGGCAGATTCGCCAGCACCGCGAGGCTTTGGTGCGGCATATTTTTGCCGCCACGCCAGATCGCAGCGCCATTGACGCCGAGCAAGCGCGCATTGCCGCGCTGCAAGACGCACAGCAGCAGCTCGTGATTGCGCAACTGTTGTCCGAGCGGGCGCTGCTCAATGACGGCCAGCGCGCCCAGTTGATGGCTTTATTGCTGCAGCGCTATGCCCAAGAAGCCACGCAAGAAGAGCAGTTGCACCGCGATTGATGCAATTTTGATGCAATTGCAGCGTGTGGATAAAAGATGCAAAACAGATGGAACATTTCGCTGCGCGGTTCGTTTGAACAGACAAGGCCAGCGATTGGCTTGGCCTTGTCTGTATCCACCCCTATCGGAGTCTTGTCATGCAATCACCACGCTATTTTTTGTTGGCCGCCGCTTTAGCGCTTCCTTTTGCTGCTTTTGCAGCGACCCCTGCCAGCCACGACCATGGGCACGACAGCGCTGCGCCCCAGCAGATGGTGCTCAATGCGGGAAAAAAATGGACGATTGATGCGCCGCTGCGCCAAGGGATGTTGACTATGCACAGTGCCGTCAAGCACACCTTGCCTGCGGCCCATGCGGGCAAGGCCACGGCAGCTGACTACGACGCATTGGGAGCCAAAGTCTCGGCGCAAGTGGCGTATATCGTCGAAAACTGCAAGCTCCAACCGCAAGCCG
>CAIRYF010000438.1 GCA_903882725.1 uncultured Simplicispira sp. | reverse complement strand
TGGAGTGTTTTGACATTTCACACACCGCAGGTGAGTCCACCCAAGCCTCGTGCGTGGTGTTTCATCACCACAAAATGCAAAGCAGCGAATACCGCCGCTACAACATCGATGGCATCACACCAGGCGACGATTACGCTGCCATGCGCCAAGTGCTGCAGCGGCGCTACAGCAAAGTGGCCCAGGCGCTGCGCGAAGCCGGCGGGGCCGAGCTGTCCACCAGCCAAGCGCGCCTGCCCGATGTGGTGCTGATCGACGGCGGCAAAGGCCAAGTGGGCGTGGCGCGCGAAGTGTTTACGGCGCTGGGGCTGGACGTGTCGCGCATCGTCGGTGTCGAAAAAGGCGAGGGCCGCAAGGTTGGGTTGGAAGAGCTGGTGTTTGCCGATGGCCGCGAAAAAATCACTTTGGGGCATGACTCGGCGGCGCTGATGCTGGTGGCGCAGATCCGCGACGAGGCGCACCGCTTTGCTATCACTGGAATGCGCGCGCAGCGTGCCAAAGTGCGCGTGGGCGGCGGTCAGCTAGAAGAGATTGTCGGCGTTGGACCCAAAAAACGCGCCCGCTTGCTACAGCGCTTTGGTGGCGTGCGCGGTGTGGCTGCAGCCAGTGTGGAGGATTTGGTGACGGTAGAAGGCATTTCGCACGACTTGGCCGAGGCGATATACCGCGCACTGCGCTGAACGGCCCGGCGCAGCGTGACACAATCGCCGCCATGTTCTGGACTATTCCCACCATCATGACTTGGACGCGCATTGTCGCGATACCTTTGATCGTCGGGGTGTTCTATGCGCCCATCGCGCCAGAGATGCAAAACCTTATCGCCACGGTGATGTTTGTGGTATTTGCTGCCACCGACTGGCTCGATGGTTTTTTGGCGCGCAAGCTCAATCAAACTTCGGCCTGTGGCGCTTTTCTTGACCCGGTGGCAGATAAATTTTTGGTCTGCGCCTCGCTGCTGGTGCTGGTGCATTTGCAGCGTGCCGATGTGTTTGTCGCACTGATCATCATTGGACGCGAGATTGCTATCTCGGCGCTGCGCGAGTGGATGGCGCAAATTGGTGCCAGCAAAAGCGTTGCCGTCCACATGATCGGCAAGCTCAAAACCACGGTGCAGATGATGGCGATCCCTTTTTTGCTCTACGACGGGCGGGCGTTTGATGTGATTGACACTGGTGTTTGGGGTGTCTGGCTGATTTGGCTGGCCGCCGTGCTGACAGTGTGGTCAATGGTCTACTACTTGCAAAAAGCCATCCCTGAGATTCGAGCGCGCGTCAAACACTGACGCACTAACGCGGCGCAATATGGCCAAAACTTGCCGCTGATGTCAGTTGGAGCGTGTTTTGCGGCTAGAATAGAGAGCTGCACTGCTTTACGGTAGCGCCCATATTGACATCTTGAATACGACTGGTCTTTGCCGCCAGATGGCCCAGAGATATTCCAGAAAATCTGATACCGAGAGGTTTCTTGTGAATAAAACCGAATTGATTGAGCACATTGCGAACAACGCCGATATGCCTAAGGCTGCTGCTGCGCGCGCGCTAGAAGCCACTATCGATGCGGTCAAAAAAACGCTCAAAAAAGGCGGTACAGTCTCGCTTGTTGGTTTTGGCACTTTCACCGTCGGCAAGCGCGCTGCACGCACTGGCCGCAATCCACGCACCGGCACAGCCATTAACATCAAGGCTGCTAAAGTGCCAAAGTTTCGTCCAGGCAAGGCATTGAAAGATGCCTTAAACTGACAACCAGTTAGGTAGGGTCCTTAGCTCAGTTGGTAGAGCGGCTCCTTTACACGGAGTAGGTCGGCGGTTCGAGACCGTCAGGACCCACCACCACCGAACAAAGGCGAACGAAAGTTCGCCTTTTGTTTTTGTCTCTGAAAGATTGAACATGTTTGAATCCATCCGCAAGCACTCTAGAGTTGTGATGCTCTTTCTGTTCTTGTTGATCATTCCCTCCTTCGTATTG
>CAIRYF010000437.1 GCA_903882725.1 uncultured Simplicispira sp. | reverse complement strand
GCACCTTGGCTTTTGACACGACCAAAATTGGCCAAGCCTGCCCGTACCATGCCTTTGTAATCCACGCCGCCATGCTGGAAAAACCGGGTGTCTTCGATGGCCAGTACCGCGTTTTTCATTACTTCGGGGATGTCCTCGATGGGTGTCAGGTTGCGCCGCTCTTCGCCAAATTCTCCCATCAGCGCACCGTCGGCTGAATACACCCGCAGCGGTAGCTTGGGGCGGTAGTCGGCCAGGTCGGAAACGTCGGGTAAATTGGGGTAGGCCATAGCCAGTGCTACCGCAATGACCAGCGCCAAGGCCATGGCACCAGCAGCCATGAGGCCGACACCCCACGCCAAAATGCGCACCAAGGTGCGCAGCAGTGAGGCGCGTTTAGGGGGTGAAGATGGGGGAGATGGCGAGGGGGGTGAAGAAAGTGAAGAAAGTGAAGAGGAGTCAGCAGGGCTGGGCGGCGGGGACTGAATTGGGCGCGGCATATCGCTCCGGATGGAAATGAACAGCGATTATAAAAATGGCGGCGACATTTTCAGAAAAAGATGATCGGAGAGAGCCACAAGGGAGCAAACAGAGCACGATGATGGCAAAAACGTATGGTAAAGGGTCGCACTTAACGTCTACTTTTGACAACGTTGGGCGCGGCTGATTTTTAGAAAACGCTTTGCCGGGCAAGTACCTTGCTGATAGCATTCATGTCAAATGTTAAGTTTTTTTATGTCATTTTGGCGCTAAAAAGGAGCTATCTTGATTTCTATGGGCTCTCTGTTTAGTCGTCAGTCCGCGCCGCTGCTGGGCATCGACATCAGCTCCTCTAGTGTCAAGCTGGTTGAATTGGGGCACAACAAAGTAGGGGCGCTGGTGCTAGAGCGCTGTGCCATTGAGCAGTTGGAGCGTGGCTGGATTACCGATGGCAACATTGAAAAATTCGATGAAGTCGCTGATGCCTTGCGCCGCCTTATCAAAAAAAGCGGTGCTCGCACCAAAAACGTTGCGTTGGCCTTGCCGCCGTCTGCCGTCATCACCAAAAAAATTACCTTGCCTGCAGGCATGACAGACCAAGAGCTGGAAGTGCAGGTGGAGTCTGAAGCCAACCAATACATTCCGTTCTCGCTTGATGAGGTGAGCTTGGATTTCTGTGTCGTTGGGCCCAGCAAAAATGCCCCTGGTGATATAGAAGTGCTGATTGCCGCTTCGCGCCGCGAGAAGGTGCAAGACATACAAGGTTTGGCAGAGGCGGCAGGCCTCAAGGCCGTGATTGTGGATATTGAATCCCACGCCTCGCGGCTAGCGGCCAGCCGCCTGATTGCGGCACTGCCTAACCAAGGGGTGGACACCATGGTTGCGCTGTTCGAGATTGGCGCATTGACCACCAGTATGCAAGTCATTCGCAATGACGAGGTACTCTACGATCGAGACCAAGCCTTTGGCGGGGCGCAACTGACACAACTTATCGTGCGCCAATACGGTTTTTCTGCCGAAGAGGCCGAAAGCAAAAAGCGCAGCGGCGACTTGCCAGAAGACTATATGTCGGTGGTGTTGCGCCCGTTTGTTGAAATTCTGGCGCAAGAAATAGGGCGCACTTTGCAGTTTTTCTATACCAGTACGCCGCACAACCGGGTTGATTACATCATGCTGGCAGGCGGCTCTGCGCCGCTGATGGGTTTGACGGAGGCAGTGACTGAAAGCTTGGGTGCCGTCTGCACAGTAGTTAATCCATTTGAGGACATGGAAATTGGAAGCGCTGTGCGCATGAAAAAAATGGCACGCGAGGCACCGTCTTACCTGACATCGTGTGGCTTGGCCATGCGGAGGTTCCACCAGT
The DNA here is from genome assembly GCA_903882725.1 of uncultured Simplicispira sp. Taxonomy (GTDB): domain Bacteria; phylum Pseudomonadota; class Gammaproteobacteria; order Burkholderiales; family Burkholderiaceae_C; genus Simplicispira. Next base: position 1,949 of record CAIRYF010000437.1, on the reverse strand, counting down.
GATTCTTATCAACCTGCTTCCGCACCGGGAAGCTGCGCGCAAGCGCCGACGTGAAGCTTTTCAGGCCACTATGCTGGCTTCTTTTTTGCTTGGATTATTGATTGCTGTTGTTATTTATTTGTGGTTTCAAGGACTGATCACTGATCAGCAAGAAAAAAATAATTTTTTGAAACAAGAAACCAAAGTCCTTGACTCGCAGATCAAGGAAATCGCCACTATCGAAGAAGAAATTACCGCGCTGCAAGCACGCCAAAAAGCGGTAGAAGACCTGCAGTCGGATCGCAATCTTCCGGTGCATTTGCTCAGTGAGCTGGTTAATCAGCTGCCCGATGGGGTGTTTATCACCAGCCTCAAGCAGGCCGATCAAACCGTCACTATGCAGGGCATGGCGCAGTCCAATGAGCGCGTCTCTGAGATGCTGCGCAATTTATCTAACAACACGCCGTGGCTGTCCAAGCCTGAGCTGGTCGAAATTGTGGCCAGCAATTTGGCCCTGTCTGCCCGAGACCAGCGGCGCGTGTCTAGTTTTAACCTGCGTTTTCAGCTGATGCGCTCTAGCGAAGCGAAAAAGGCAATGGATGCTGCCAGTGGCGCTGTGCCTGCCGCAGGGAAGTGAACCATGCCAAAAAAGCAACTTCCAAAAATTGACATGGTTCAGCTGCAGCAAAATCTGCGGCGCCAGTTCTCCAATCTTGATTCGACAGATCCGTTTTTGTGGCCCGCATTACCGCGCTATTTACTGTGTGCCTTGATCACTCTGAGCGTATCGGTTGCGCTGTGGTTTGCTAAATTGTCTGACTACCAAGAAGAGTGGGAGACAGAAAAAACTTCTGAAATCACACTCAAGAAAGATTATCAAAAAAAGCTGTTAAAAGCCGTAAGTCTTGATGCCCTGAAAAAGCAGCGCGAGCAAATACAGCAATATGTGATTCAGCTAGAAAAGCAATTGCCAAGCAAAGCAGAAATGGCCGCCTTGTTGTCAGACATTAACCAAGCCGGTTTGGGGCGTAGTTTGCAATTTGATTTGTTTCGCCCGGGGCAAATTGTGGTGCGCGATTATTATGCTGAACTCCCTATTGCCGTGCGCGTCACCGGTAAATACCACGATATAGGTGCTTTTGCCGCCGATGTTGCCAATTTATCGCGCATTGTCACGCTCAATAATATCTCCATCGCCCCGACAGCCAAAGACAGCAGCAACCTCACCATGGACGCTGCCGCGCGCACATTCCGCTACCTTGATCCTGAAGAAGTTTTGGCGCAGCGCAAGGCCAATACCAAAGCTGGGGGCAAAAAATGAAGCGCCTTCCACTGGGCTGCTTGATTTTTGCAGTGGTGCCCTTGTTTGGTTGTAACTCCAGCGGACAAGACGACTTGCGCCAATGGATGGCCGAGGAGCGGGCCCAAACCAAGTCCCGCGTTGTTCCGCTGACTGAACCAAAGCAATTTAAGCCGGTGCTCTACGCTGCTGAAAATAACCTCGATCCATTCAACTCGCTCAAACTCACCCAAGCGTTGCGCCGCGACTCTGCCCAAGTGGCCTCTAATGCTGCGTTGATTGCCCCTGAAATGGCGCGCCGCAAAGAGCCCTTAGAGGGATTTCCGTTAGACACCATGGCCATGGTGGGGACACTTAATAAAATTGGCCACCCCACCGCCTTACTGAGAGTGGAAAAACTTTTGTACCAAGTGCAGATAGGTTCTTACCTCGGACAAAACTACGGACGCATTACCGAAATTACAGAAACCGGGATTCAGTTGCGCGAAATTGTGCAAGACGCCACAGGTGACTGGGTCGAGAGAAATGCATCGCTAGCGCTGCAAGAGGGAGACAAAAAATGAGAAGATTTCAACAGGCCATGGTGGCCGCGATGGCTGTGGCCGCCGCTGTGTGCTCTACCGTGGCATTTGCCGATAGCGCTATTGAAGCCGTCACTGGCGGTATGCAG
>CAIRYF010000436.1 GCA_903882725.1 uncultured Simplicispira sp. | reverse complement strand
TGTATTGGCTGGTGCGCATACTCGACGGCGGCGCTGATCCGCGCTACGTGGCGCGGCGCTTACTGCGCATGGCCAGCGAAGACATTGGCCTGGCCGACCCGCGCGCGCTGCGCATGGCGCTGGACGCGGCCGAGGTCTGCGAGCGCCTGGGCAGCCCCGAGGGCGAGCTGGCGCTGGCCCAATGCGTGCTGTATTTGGCAGTGGCGCCCAAGTCCAACGCCGCCTACAAGGCCTATAACGCGGCGCGCGCGCTGGTCAAGCAAGATGCCTCGCGCCCGGTGCCACTGCATTTGCGCAACGCCCCGACGGCGCTGATGAAAACGCTGGACTATGGCAAGGCTTATCGCTATGCCCACGACGAACAGGGCGGCTTCGCAGCGGGTGAAAATTACCTGCCCGAGGGCATGGCAGCGCCGGGTTTTTATCAGCCGGTGCGCCGGGGCTTAGAAATAAAAATTGCCGATAAGCTGGAGCAATTGCGCGCGCGCAATGGCGCTGCTGCGCCCGATGGGCCGGGCTGACCCCGGAAGGTTTCAGCCCGAAACAACGTCAGCTTTGTGTTTCTGTGGCTTTGGAGGGCAGGGTTAAACTCCCCGAGTTCATGCAAATGTCATGTTTTTGACATCACTGTGTCATTTTTTCCCCCCAATTCCCTTGAGGAGTCTTCATGCTGTTTGGCAAACTTTTGCCGCGCGAAGGTAATTTTTTTGAGATGTTCAATCAACATGCTGACTGCATTGTCGATGCTGCGCATTCCTTTGCACTTCTCGTCGCCCATTACAACGACCCCCACCTGCGAGAAAAATACGCCCAAGATGTGGACAACGCTGAGGGTGCAGCCGACCGGGTGACACACGAAGTCAACAAGGCGGTACACAAAACGTTCATCACACCGATTGATCGCGAGCAAATTCATATGCTGATCAATACCATGGACGATGTGGCCGATTTGTTTCAAGACTCTGCCGAGACCATGAGCTTGTATGACATCCGTCATATGACAGATGAAATCTCGCGCCTGACCGACTTGAGTGTCAAGTGCTGCGAGCGTATGCGCACCGCCGTTAATTTGCTCAACAAGTTGGCCGATCCCGCCACGGCTGAAGCAGCGCTCAAGGCGTGTGAAGAAATTGATGTACTCGAAGGCGATGCCGACCGCGTGCTGCGCTCTGCTATGAGCAAGCTGTTTCGCGAAGAGCCCGATGTGCGCGAGTTGATCAAGCTGAAGGCGATTTACGAATTGCTTGAAACCATCACCGATCGGTGCGAAGACGTGGCCAATTTGATCGAGGGCATCGTCCTCGAAAACTCTTGACCAGCTAAGAAACGGTTCATTTATGGAAACCGTACAAACTGCCCTGTGGGTTGTCGTGGTGCTGGTCGTGCTGGCTATCTTGTTTGACTTCATGAACGGGTTTCACGACGCTGCCAACTCCATCGCCACCGTGGTCTCGACCGGCGTATTGAAGCCCGCTCATGCGGTGGTATTTGCCGCGTTTTTTAATTTTGTTGCGATTTTTGTCTTTCACCTGAGTGTGGCGGCGACGATTGGCAAAGGCATTGTCGAGCCGGGGGTGGTGGACACCCACGTCATTTTTGGTGCCTTGGTGGGTGCCATTACCTGGAACTTCATCACCTGGTATTACGGCATTCCCAGCAGTTCGTCGCACGCGCTGATTGGCGGCATTGTTGGCGCGGTGATTGCCAAAGCGGGTGCCAGTTCGCTGGTTTCTTCTGGCATCTGGAAAACCATTACCTTTATCTTTATCTCGCCGTTGCTGGG
>CAIRYF010000435.1 GCA_903882725.1 uncultured Simplicispira sp. | reverse complement strand
GTTCTGGCTGACCAGCGTCGGGAGTGGCTTGTGCGTGCTGGCGATGCTGTATTTGATGCTGTCGTTCCAGATCAGCTTCTTGGCGGATTTGCATCAGGTTCAGCGCTTCATGCAGCAAACGGCCAGTGGCAACTTGCGGCACCAGGCGCGTTTGAACGGTAAAGATGAGTTGGCTGAAATGTTCGCCTCCATGAACATCATGGTGAACAACTTTTCGGCCATGGTGGCCAGCGTGCGCAGTAACGCGGCTCTGGTGTCGTATGCAGGCAGCAGCATGGCCGCAGGCAACCGGGCCTTGTCCGAGCGCACCGAACAACAGGCGGCCAACTTGGAGCAAACCGCTGCCAGTGTGGAAGAGCTGTCTTCCACGGTGCAAGGCAACGCGCAGGCGGCCCAGCAGTCTGACACCATGACCAGCGGTGTGCGTGATGTGGCCGAAAACGGTGCCCGGGCCATGACAGAGGCCATTGGCTCGGTGGAGGCGATTCAGAGCAGCACCAAACGCATGGAGGAGATTGTGGGCGTGATTGATGGACTGGCGTTTCAGACCAACATTTTGGCGCTCAACGCAGCAGTGGAGGCGGCGCGGGCCGGTGAATCGGGCCGTGGCTTTGCCGTGGTGGCGAGCGAAGTGCGTTCGCTGGCCAAGCGTTCAGCCGAATCGGCCAAGGAAATTCGCCACCTCATTGCTGCATCCTCCGCCCAGGTGGCCACGGGCGTGGCGCAAATTCGCAAAGCCGGGGCCAACATGACCCATATTGTTGAAGGCGTCCGGGGTGCGGCAGCGAATATGTCGCGAATTTCCGCATCCAGCACCGAGCAGAGTTCCAGCCTGACCGAAATATCGACCGCAGTGCGCCAGCTCGATGAGATCACCCAGCAAAACGCAGCGCTGGTAGAGCGCGCCGTGAACCAAGCCAACAACTTGGAGATGCGCGCCTCCACACTGGCGGAATCGGTGGCCGGCTTCGAGCTGTTGCAAGGCTCCGCCGACGAAGCCATGGCGCTGGTGGCCAGTGCCGTCGCCCACCGTCGCCAGTGTGGCTCGCGGGAGTCGTATCTGCGCGACTTGACCCAAGTAGACAAACACTTTTTTGACCGCGATATGTATATGTTCGCGCTCGATGACCACGGCACTTACCTGGCTTTTGGCGGCAACCCGGCCAAGGTGGGCACCCGGGTGCAGGACATTACGGGGGTTGACGGCGCAGGTCTGCTGAACGCCATCATCACGCAAGCCAGCCACGAGCCGGGCTGGGTGGAGTACGACATTACCAACCCCACAACAGGCCGCACGCAAACCAAAATGTCTTTTGTGCAAAAGCTCGATGGCCTGTATATCGGCTGCGGGATTTACAAGAGCCTGGGTAACATTAATTAATCGGGGCTCTTGACCCCGCCATAAATTCCAAGGGATGCACTACGCATCTTTTGGCTGCCATATTTTAGAGTAGACAACTTGTAGTACATAGATTAAGAAATGTTATACAGAAAGTGTGGCGACTACTGCACCACACCAGCGCGCAATACCCAGCTTCTAGCGCCACCGGTGCCGCCCCCCACTGCTTCCCACTGGCACCCACACCGATAATTTAGGTCAAATTGGCCTCCAGCCCTTATCTAGCAAGCGCTGTTAGCTATCAAACAAAGAGCAAATTCTTGTCCTCCCCACAACACACCGTCCTGCAAGAGGTTTTTGGTTACGAGCAGTTTCGCGGCCCGCAAGAGGCCATCGTCGGCCACGTGATTGGCGGCGGCGACGCACTGGTGCTGATGCCCACGGGCGGGGGCAAATCGCTGTGTTACCAAGTACCGGCCCTCGTGCGCCAGCAGGCTGGGCACGGCGTGGCTATTGTGGTCTCGCCCCTGATTGCGCTGATGCACGACCAAGTTGGCGCACTGCACGAGGCCGGGGTCAGCGCGGCGTTTTTGAACTCCAGCTTGGACTATGCAGCGGCGCAAGACGTCGAACTGCGCCTGCAAACTGGCGACATCACGCTGCTCTACGTGGCACCCGAGCGGCTCAATACGCCGCGTTTTTTGGGGCTGCTGGACGACCTGTACCAGCAGGGCAAACTCAGCCTGTTTGCCATTGACGAGGCGCACTGCGTCAGCCAGTGGGGCCACGACTTTCGCCCTGAATACCGCGCGCTGTCGGTGCTGCACCAGCGCTACGCAGGCGTGGCGCGCATTGCCCTGACCGCCACCGCCGACGACCTGACGCGCGCCGACATCATCGAGCGCCTGCAACTGGGCAGTGCGCGGCTGTTCATCAGCAGCTTTGACCGGCCCAACATCCGCTACCGAATCGAAGAAAAGAAAAACGCCACCACGCAGCTGCTGCGCTTTATTGAGCGCGAGCACACCGGCGACGCGGGCGTGGTCTATTGCCAGTCGCGCAAACGCGTCGAAGAACTGGCCGCCACGCTGGTGGGCGCTGGCATCAACGCGCTGCCCTACCACGCCGGTTTGCCGCAAGACGTGCGCCAGCAAAACCAAAACCGCTTTTTGCGCGAAGAAGGCGTGGTGATGGTGGCGACGATTGCCTTTGGCATGGGCATCGACAAACCCGACGTGCGCTTTGTCGCCCACGTCGATATGCCCAAAAACATCGAAGGCTACTACCAAGAAACTGGCCGCGCCGGGCGCGACGGCCTGGCCGCCGATGCGTGGATGGCCTATGGCCTGAACGACGTGGTCAACCAGCGCCGCATGATTGACGAGAGCCCAGCGGCCGAAGAATTCAAAGCCGCGCTGCGCGGCAAACTCGATGCCCTGCTGGGGCTGGCCGAAGCCATTGACTGCCGCCGCGTGCGCCTGCTGGCCTACTTTGGCGAGGCGTCCACGCCGTGCGGCAACTGCGACAACTGCCTCAATCCGCCCGAGGTGTGGGACGCCACCGACTGCGCACGCAAGCTGCTATCGACCATTTACCGCGTCCACGCGGCCAGCGGCATCGGCTTTGGCACCGGCCACATCATGGATATTTTGCGCGGCCAAAAAACTGAAAAAGTCGAGCAGTACGGCCACGAAAAAATATCCACTTTCGGCATTGGTGCCGAATTTAGCGAGCCGCAGTTGCGCGCCGTGCTGCGCCAGTTGCTGGCCACCGGCGCGGTCGGCTTGAGCAAGGTGCATTTGGACAACGGCCACAGTTTTGACACGCTGTGCCTGAGCGAAGGCTCGCGCGCGGTGCTGCGCGGCGAAGTGGCGGTGCGCCTGCGCGCCTCAACCGCCGCCAGCCCGCGCGAGCGCAAACGCCGCAGCCCGGCAGGCACCCTGCCCCCGGCGGCGGCCAACCTAGACCAAGCAGCGCAGGTGCGCTTTATCAACCTCAAAGCCTGGCGCGCCGAAGTCGCACGCGAGCACAGCCTGCCCGCGTATGTGATTTTTCATGACGCCACACTGGCCACCATTGCCCAGCAATGCCCGCGCACGCTGGGCGAGCTGCACGGCATCAGCGGCATGGGAGCCAAAAAGCTCGAAGCCTATGGGGCTGAGGTGCTGCGGGTGTGCGCCGGGTGAGCGCGTAGGTTGGGTTGCGCCAGCAACCCAACATTGGCGTGGCGTGGCGTGGCGTGGCGTGGCGTGGCGTGGCCAGAATGTTGTGGGGATGTGGAATGCTGTGTTGGGTTGCTGGAGCAACCCAACCTACGGGCTGGCTTGTTAGGATGCACGTGGGCTGACTTGCTACTGAAGCCGGTTGTAGTCTTTCAACAACCGCAGTCTGGCATCAGGTGGTGGTGTCAGCCCACTCGCATTTGCTTTGCGCTCTTAAGGTAGTGCCATGGGACTCTGACCTCTATTTATGCTGTTCGCTCCTGCTATCCCAAGGAAATTAACCATGTTGCAAACCTACGAAGCCGTTTTACAACCCAACGGACAACTTCAGTTTCTGGAACCATTGAAGCTGGCAGGCTCCATGGCCTGCCGTGTGCTGGTCACGGTTATTGAGCCCGTCTTCCATTCGCCGCCCCCTGGGACGGATTGGAAGCGTTTTGCCGGCACTCTGCGCGCGTCTCCCAACCTGAACGAAGACCCGGTTGCCATTCAGCAAGGTATGCGCCATGAGTGGGATTGAGTGGCTGCTCGACACCAACATGGTCATTGGCCTGCTCAAAGGGTATGGGCCAGCGATTGCCCTGGCCGAGCAAAGCGGCCTGGTTCTTGACAAGGCCGCCGTGATGCAATCGCACCATGATGATTTAGAATCACGGGGGGCAACTTAACTGCTGAAAAAAGAGGCGTCACATGCGCACCACCATTGATTTGGAATACGACACCTTGATCGCCGCCAAGGAAATAGCCCGCACAGAAAACACGAGCCTGGGAAAAGTCATCTCGCGTCTGGTGCGCCAGGCGCTTACGGGGGGTGCTGCACCGCAGGGCGCCCACAGCCTGCCTGCCACGGCCACAGGATTCGTGCCATTTGAGTCGCGCGGGGTCGTGGTCAGCAACGAGCTGATCAATCGCTTGCGCGATGCCGACGGGGTTTAGACCATGCGCGCCCTGCTGGACGTCAATGTCTTGATCGCCTTGCTGGATGCGGCGCACATGCACCACGCCCGGGCCACGCAGTGGCTGCAGCAGGAGATTGCCCACGGCTGGGCCTCCTGCCCGCTCACGCAAAACGGCTGCTTGCGCATCATGGCCCAACCCGCCTACCCCCAGGCCCTGCCGCTGGCCGCAGTCGCCAGCCGTCTGGGACAGGCCGCCGCGCACTCGGCGCACGCCTTTCTGGCCGACGACTACAGCTTGCTCGATGCCAACCAACTGCACTGGCAGCACCTGCTGGGCCATCGACAAATTACCGACAGCTATCTGCTGGGCCTGGCCGTGCGCCACCAATGCCGCTTTGTCAGCTTTGATGCGCGGCTGAACCTTCATGCCGTACCCGGGGCGAGAGCAGAGCATTTGATCACCCTGTAGCCGCAATGGGCGAAATTTGAATTTCAGTCCTAGCGATGGATAAAAAATTTGATAGCTGCCAGCGCTTACCCCATAAGCGTTAGCAGTCGATTTGGTCCGATTAATTAACGTGGGTGTCGTTTATAAACCCTCTGGGCGCGGGCGGCTTCGGCTTCTAACCCAACACCAACGCTGCCTTGCACGTCGGATTACGCTGCGCTAACCCGACAAGTCCGACAAGCGCCCGACCGGCCACCTATGCACCGGCCCGATTAATGTGACTCTGACCCCCATTATTTTTTTAGGGATAAATTTTTGTTTACCCACAGCCCCATCCTGTAGGGCGCTCAAGCCAACTTTCCGGCCAAGGCCAGCGAGGCGCGCAGTGCATCGTTGATGCGTGTTTGCCAGCCGTCGCCGCTGGCGCGCAGTGCGGCCAGCACGTCGGCATCAAGCCGCAATTTCACCGCCTCTTTGGTGGTGGCAGCCTTGGGCCGCCCGCGTGGTTTGAGTGTGGCACCGTCGTAGCGGTCGGCGGTCTGAAAGAACGCCTCGGTCAGCTCTGGCGCATCGTCAGGGTCAGTCCAAGTGGTGGGCATAGAAGGTTTTTTCGCGGTCATTGGCTTTCCTCAAACTGATGATGCGGCGCACCTCGCCGCGCGGTGTCCAGACCAAAACTACCAAGCGCGCATCGAGCAAGCCTACGGTGAGCCTTCGGGGTTGGGCAAGCATGGTGCGCCTCCTTTTAAGGTTTAACTACCCAGTGTACTAAGGTGGCGTCATTTTG
>CAIRYF010000434.1 GCA_903882725.1 uncultured Simplicispira sp. | reverse complement strand
CAATGCCGCCAAAAAAGCGCTGTTTTTTGAAGAGGCTGAGGGCTATCGCAAAGATTTTCGCGATCACGCCTATTTTTTAGCCAGCGTCGGCAGCCTGCATTTTTATTTCAATGACAACACCAAGCCGTTCAGTGATGGGCCCCGCTATACGCTGGATCTGACCCAGAAGAAAGACGCATGGTTTGTCGGCACCCTGAACCAAACCGGGAGCCACTACAACATCAATGTGGACGACAACGTCCGGCTGCAAACCACCAAGGTCTGGTTCAACGTCATCGTTCGCAGTGGCGAGCGCAAAATTGGCGTGACCGGTGCCGGGCTGGATTTGACGGGTTTTCTGAAAGACTTCATCGCCACCAGCGACCTGGGCGTCACCCCCATCATCCTGAGCGCCGCCGGGGCCATCCAGGCCCACCCCAATCGCCAGCTGATTGCTACCAACATGGCCGCCCAGCGGGCCGACCTGGCACAAACCCTGGCCGGACAATTGCCTGCGGGCGTGCAGCGTGAGGCACTGGCAGCGGCCATGGCGCAGGCCGTGGCCAAGCCGGGCGAGGTCAGCAGCTTCAAGGCGACGCTGGATGGCAAGGCGCAGTTGCTGGCCCTGTCTTACATCCCGGAGCTGCAATGGCACATCGTCACCGCCGTGGATCTGAAGGCGGCTCAAGTGATCGACCAAGGCTGGCTGCGCGCCGTGATCGCCGCTTTGGTGGTGGTGCTGGCGGTGCTGCTGCTGGGCTTTGGCTATGCGGTCGAAAAGCTGGTGTTGCAGCCGGTGCGCAAGCTGCAAAAATCGGCCTCGGCGATGGCGCAAGGCGACTTCAGTATGTCCTTGCCGCCCGAAAGCCACGACGAGTTGGGCGACTTGACCCGTGCTTTTGGCACCATGGTGCGGCAAATTCGCAGCAACACCGAAGAGTTGGAGCACAAGGTGCAGGCGCGCACCCTCGATCTCGAAAAAACCAACCAAGATATGCAGCGGGCGCACCAACAAATAAACGACTCTATTGATTACGCCAGCCTAATCCAACAAGCCACCTTGCCAAGCCAACAACTGACACATTTGCTGGGCCCACAACAATTTGTGTTGTGGCGGCCCCGCGATGTGGTGGGTGGTGATTTTTATATATTTCGCGCGGAAGGCCCGCGCTACCTGCTGGGTGTGGTGGACTGTGCAGGCCATGGCGTTCCTGGTGCGCTGATGACCATGCTGGCACGCTCGGCCTTAGACCATGCAATGGCGCACGTGGGAATCACCGCCCCGTCCGCCATCCTGAGCCATACCGATGCCACTATGCGGGCCATGCTGCAGCACAGCGAGTTACCCCGCGCTATTGCCACCAACATGGATGTGGGCTTGGCCTGTGTAGACCGCGAAGCCCGTACCCTGCATTACGCTGGTGCGAAAATCAGCCTGTACTGGAGCGATGGCCAAGCGGTACACGAAATCAAGGGCGGTCGCCGCGCGTTGGGCGATCGGCGTCAAGGCAGTTACACCGATACCCAAGTGGAGATTATTCCCGGCGCAACCTACTACCTGACCACCGATGGCTTCCTCGACCAAGCCGGTGGCGAGTTGGGCTACGGCTTTGGTCACACCCGCTTTGCCCAATTGTTGCTGGCGCACGCCGGTTTACCGATGGAGCAACAGGCCAGCGCACTCAATCAGGTGCTGGAAGCTTACCGGGGTGACTACCCCCAACGCGACGACATCACACTGCTATCCTTTCGCATAGCCTGAAAATTGGCCCGCCAAAATAGGACTTCCATGCAAGACATCAACTTATTTGAGCTTCGGACCCACTTCAACCGCAGCAATATCTTGCTGTGCTTTAACGCATCCAATTACACACAACTCATAGCTGCGCACGAGCAAAGCGCGCACCCTCGACAAACACCGCGATATCACGCAGCCCCAGCCACAGTGTCTTGGCCCCAGGCTCGCCATCGCCCTTTCTGCACAGAAAGCCGCCCAATCT
>CAIRYF010000433.1 GCA_903882725.1 uncultured Simplicispira sp. | reverse complement strand
TCAAGCAAGTGCTGTACTGGGCTGACAACGCCCAACACAAGCGCAAGATGCTTGACCACTGGTTGCGCGATACCACCATCAACCAAGCCATTGTGTTTGCCAGCACCCAAGTCGAGTGCGACGGCCTGGCCGCCGACTTGCAGCAAGAAGGCTTTAGCGCCGTGGCGCTGCACGGTGCTCTGAGCCAAGGCTTGCGCAACCGCCGCCTGATGGCACTGCGCGAAGGCCATGTGCAAATTTTGGTGGCGACCGATGTGGCCGCGCGCGGCATTGACGTGCCCACCGTGACCCACGTTTTTAACTACGGTCTGCCGATGAAGGCCGAGGACTACACCCACCGCATTGGCCGTACTGGCCGTGCAGGCCGCGATGGTCTGGCAGTGACGTTTGCCGAGTTCCGCGATCGCCGCAAGATTTTTGACATCGAAGGCTATAGCCACCAGCAATTCAAGGCCGAAGTGATTCCGGGCTTGGAGCCCGTGCAGCGCTTTCCACAGGGCGGTAGCCGTCCACAAGGTGACTTTGGCGGCGCTGGCCGTGGCGCGCCTTCGCGTGGTAAGTTTGGTGGTGGCGGTGGTGGCGCACGCAGCTTTGGCGGCGGCGACCGTGACCGTGGTGGCTTTGGTGGTGGCGGTGGCGGTGGTTTTGGCGGCGACCGTGACCGCAATGACCGTGGCGAGCGTAACTTTGGCGGTGCCAGCGGTTTTAACGACCGCCAGCGCACCCAAGGCCGTCCTGATGACCGTGGTGGTTTCGGTGGTGCGCCGCGCGAAGACCGTGGTTTTGCCCCGCGCCGTGACAACGACAGCTTCGCGCCGCGCAAGCCCGCTTTTGGCGACAGCCCACGTCCCGCATTTGCTCCACGCAATGAAGGCAGCGGCGCTCCGCGCAGCGATTTTGCTCCGCGTGGTGATTTCGCGCCCCGAGGCGACTTCCCGGCACGCAAGCCAGCGTTCTCTAAACCCGGCGCAGGTGCTGGCAAGCCTTTTGTGCCCCACGATGCACGCAAGCGCCCAGCCCGCCCAGCGCGCTGATAAAGAGTGCAAGTGCTGTTTGCAGCGCTTGCACTGACCAAGAAAATTAAGAGAATTGAAAAAACCGGCCTTTTGCAGCGCCGGTTTTTTTTCGTCTGTGCAACTCAAAGCCCTAATAGTTCGCCGACAGCCTTGAGATCATCGACCCGATCGCAAATGGTCTTTACCGCCATCATGATCGGAATGCCCAGCAGCAAGCCCCACAAGCCCCACAGCCAACCCCAGGCCAGTACGCTGACAAATACGGCCACTGGACTCATGCTGCTGGTGCGGCTGGTCAGCCATGGGGTCAGTAAATTGCCAATTAAGGTGTGGATCAGCAGCGACGTGCCGCCCACGGCCAGCGCCATGTCCCAACTGCCAAATTGCAAAAACGCCACCAGCGCCGAAGCACCGGTGACGACGATGGATCCGATGTAGGGCACCAAATTGAGCACCCCTGCCAGTACGCCCCAGACGATGGCGTTTTGCAGACCGAGCGCTGCATACGCCGCTCCAGTGGTGATGCCAACAATCACGCTGGTCAGCGCTTGCACTAACAGATAGCGCTGAATTTGCCCGGTGATGTCGCCCAATACCTGCATGGTGACTTTTCTGCGCTCCAAGCTGGGGCCGGCAATGCGCAGCAGCTTATGCCGAAACACATCGCCCGATGCCAGCGCAAAAAAAGTCAGAAATACCACCACCGTGAACTGCCCCAGCGCTGACATTATCCCCATGGTGCCGCTCCACAGGTAGTCGCGGATATTGAGCGGGCTGCGCTCAATTTGCACGCGCTGTACGCCGCGCAGTGTCGTGGGAGCGCTGGCATTTTCAGCGGCGGCTTGCTCGATTTGGGTGGCGGCTTTTTGTACTTTTTCTAGCGCCCCTGGCCCTTGGCGGGCGCGCGTGCGCAGGCTGTCGCGCACTTTTTGCGCGGCGACGGGCAGCGACTCGATCACTTGCGTGGCACCGTCACTCAGTTGCACGGCAGTAGCGCTCAGGCCGCCCACCAAGGACAGTAGCAGCACCGCTGCACCCAGCCAGCGCGGCACGTGCCAGCGCTGTAGCGCACCCACGGCGGGCGACAGGGCGCTGACCATCAGCACGCTCATGGCTACCGGAATAAATACTGCCGCCGCCCAATGCAGCATGGCGACGCTGGCAAACAACGCCAGCAGCGCCAGCGACACGCTGCGCACATCGACCGGCATATGCAGGCGCATGGAGGCTGCATTTGGCGCGGCACAGGTGCTGGCCGGTGCCTCGGCAGGTTCGATTGCATCGGCTGCGTTGCGCGTATCAGGTGTATCAGGCGTGTCGGGTGTATCAGGTGTATTAAGCACATCAGGTTCGGCGGGGTAGCTGTGCTGCTGCTCGCTGGCAGGTGACGGTGGCTCGGGGGAGTGCTGTGGGGTAGGCATGGCGTATTTTCTTCCTGCGCGGTGTGGTTCAGCGTAGGTGGCGAGCGTATTTGTGCGCAGCGCAGCACGTAAAAGGGCGGTGAAAAGCCGCATTGTTTTGCCGATGGCAGGGCGTGCGGTGGCGCTACTATCGAAGCCATGCAAACACCTCACCACTGCAGCGCACGACGGCGCACTGCCCCTTGGCTAGCGCTGTTGACGGCGGCATTGCTGGCGGGCGGTTGTTCGACGCTGGACGTGCCACGCGCAGACAACTATTCCGCCACCGGGCAGAAAAAAGCCCGTGCCGTACACCACTGGGATGTGCTGGCCGAAGACGTAGCGGCCCGCATTGCCGGAAAAATCAGCGATTGGCCGCCCGACGAATACCCCATCTACATCGTGCCAGCCACCGAGTCGAGCTTTAACCAAGGCTTTCGCAAGTTGCTGATTACGCGCTTACTCGACCGTGGCCTGTATTTGTCTACCGAGCCTACCCAAGTGGTGCTGACCTTTGATACCCAAGTGGTGCAGCATCCAACGCCGGTATCCAATACGGTGCAAATGCCCATGACCAAGCTGGCAGCAGGCGTGGCAGTGGCACGCGATGCGATCGCGTACACGCACAGTCCGTTGTCCTATATCGCTGGGTCGCTGGTGACAAGCGCGCTGTTTGATGCCAATCGCCTGTTTATTGATGGCGCTGCCGCTGGTGGGCCCACACGTACCGAGGTGCTGATAACTACTTCTTTAGAGGGGGGTGGCCGCTACTTGGCACGCACTGCCGATGTGTATTACGTCGCTCACCACGATGCCTTGCTGTACCTTGATCCCCCTCCACCACCTCCCCAGCCGCCACCGACACCTACTAAAACTTGGCGGGTGGTGACACCGTCAACCGCCCAATGACTATGAAGCACCGTTTTGTTTGTCTGCTGGCTGCTGTCAGCGTTGTGAGCCTGTCTGGCTGTGCCCGTTATTACTATGGTGAGGACAGTGGGGTTGCGCGCAATCTTTCGCCTTCGTTGCAGCCCACCGCACAGCCGCGTACCGATGTGCTGTTGGCCAATTACCACGCCGTGGATGTGCTGCTGCAGGGCGTGCAGCTGGATCCGCAGCGCAGCGTGTTGGTGGCGACTTTGGTGAGCGTGGATCGGCTCAACGAGTCCTCGCGCTTGGGTCGTATCTTTTCTGAGCAAATTGCCGGGCGTTTGGTGCAGCGTGGCGTATCGGTGACGGAGCTGAAGCTGCGCGAGAGCGTATCTTTGGAGCCCTATCAGGGCGAGCTGTTGTTGTCGCGCGAACTCAAAGAGGTCAGCCATCAGCACGATGCGCAGGCGGTGGTGGTTGGCACCTATGCGGTTTCGGCGCAGACCTTGTATGTCAGCTTGAAGCTAGTCAACCCGGTGGGCAACACGGTGGTGGCTGCCAGCGATTATGAGGTGGCGATGGACCAAAATGTGCGCACCCTGCTGTTTGAGCGTTAAGTTGCAGTAGCACTTTTTGATAGCTACAAGCGCTTACCCCATAAGGGCTAGAGGCTAATTTAATGCTTGTTTGCTTTTTGCTCAGTGCAGCATTAACGAACCAGCGTTTTTGCTTTTGCCAGCGCGTGCTGGCGGGTTGCACATACCGCAGACGTAGTGGCGGTTTTCGTACAGCTCAGTGACAAACTGGCCGCTGCACTGCGAGCACTTGGTGCGCGTGAGCATTCCGGCGTCCACAAATTTCACCAGACGCCATGCGCGGGTAAATGACAGCAGCGGCTCGACTTGGGCAATGGTAATTTGCTCGTTGTAGAGGCGGTAGGCCTTGGTCAGCAAATCAACCGAATCCAAATCCACGCCCTTGGACAAATATTCGTAGATGTTCAAAAACAGCGAGCTGTGGATGTTTTCTTGCCACGTCAAAAACCAGTCGGTCGAGAACGGCAGTTGGCCCTTAGATGGCGACTTGCCGGCCACTTCTTTGTAGAGGCGAATCAGGCGCTCATACGACAGTGTGGTTTCTGATTCGAGCACCTGCATCCGCGCGCCCATTTCAATCAGCATGGCCGCACGCTCAATTTGGCGTGACTCGTTGAGCACGCTTTTGGGAGCCGCTTTGGGGCTCTTGGTGGCTGCGGCGGTAGGTGCGGTGTGGGTGGCGGTGGCGGTCATGGCGGGCTCCTAAGGCGGTTTGCGGGGTGCTGGTGGGGGCGCAGAAAGGCTTAGAGCACTTCTGAGACGCGGCTGGCCATGAGGATGTTGGCGTGCAAGGTGTTGGTGGCGTCGTTGCCAATTTTCTTGGGCGTGTTGTGGTTGGTGAGCAAGCTCCAGACCAAGTTGTCGTCCACGCGAAAGCTGCAAAGAAGGGTGTTTCTTGAGGCCAGTTTCAGCAGCTGGGCTG
>CAIRYF010000432.1 GCA_903882725.1 uncultured Simplicispira sp. | reverse complement strand
GTTAACAATATGCAGCAAGGCAATGGCCAAAATGAAAGCGCCATAGAACCAATTAGCCACATAAATGTGACGGACTTTACGCATTCCAATGGTGCCAAAGAAGACAATAGCGTATGCGACCCAAACCACAGCGATCAGGATGTCAATCGGCCACTCAAGTTCAGCGTACTCTTTGCCTTGGGTGTAGCCCAAAGGCAGACTGATAGCTGCAGCCACAATGACCGCCTGCCAGCCCCAAAATGTAAAGGAAGCCAATTTCCCAGCAAACAAACGTACCTGACATGTGCGCTGCACCACGTAGTAACTGGTGCCGATCAGTGCGCTGCCGCCAAAGGCGAAGATCACTGCGTTGGTATGCAAAGGTCGTAAGCGGCCATAACTTAGCCACGGAATGCCAAAGTTGAGTTCGGGCCAAGCGAGCTGGGAGGCGACAAAAACGCCTACCAGCATACCTACCACCCCCCACACCACAGCCATGATTGAAAACTGGCGTACAACGGTATCGTTGTAGTGCGCAGCATCTGCTTTTTTCGGAATATCCATCGGGCACCTCTTGATTTGAGCGAAAGTATTAACCAGACTAGTAATAGGGATTTTGACTAACGTCAATTAGTCGCGAAGAATGCGCTCGCCTTCTTGTTCGACATTCTCGAACTGCCCGCGATCTACGGCCCACCACAAACCAATGATGATGAGCAGCACCAACACTACGGACAACGGAATCAGTAAATAAAGAATGTCCACGCGAAAGCTCCAAGAATCAGACTGCCAACGGCATGGCACGCAGGGGGCCTATCAGTCCTGGCACCACATCAGCCTCAAGTCCCAATGACGGCAACGAGCGCGACAAACGCGCGGCGTTCAGCACCACGAGCAATGAACTCAGCGCCATACCCAAGCCAGCCAGCCATGCCGGCATATAGCCGACGATAGCCAAGGGCACACTCAGCGCGTTGTAGCCAGCAGCCCACCAAAGATTTTGGCGCACGATGCGCAATGTGCGTCTGGCCAACACAACCGACTGCGCAATCAGTGACAAATTGCTACCAAGCACCACAAAATCAGAACGCGATTGTGCCAGCGCAACGGCTTGGCCGAAGGCGAACGACACATGGGCCCCCGCCAGCACAGGGCCATCATTAAGCCCATCTCCCACCATCGCCACGCGCTGACCGCTGGCTTGCAAGGCCCGCAAGACAGCCAGTTTGTCTTGTGGCGTGCAATCTCCTTGCCACTGCTCGATACCGGCCTGTGCCGCAATCCGCGCCACAGCGGGCGCGCGGTCGCCAGACAGCAATTGCACAGCAACACCAGACTCGCGCAACACCTGCACAGCGGCGGCGGCATCAGAGCGCAAATCTTCATTCAAATCAAAGCGGGCTAACTCTATTGCCGCCTCATCGCCACGCTGCCAAGCCAATACCACCTGTTGTGCTGGCGCGCTGGCATCAGACATATCCACCGCCATGGCCGGCTGCTGTGCATGGCGCGGCGAACCCAGTAGCACCCGGCAGTTGGGCAACACACCTTGGGTATCGTGCAACTGCGCTGTCAGCCCATAGCCGCTCAATTCCTGCACCTCAGTCAGCTGCCAGCGCGCTGAGGCAATATCGTCTTGGACCGCACTCACCAAAGCGCGCGACACCGGGTGCAACGACTGGCGCGCCAATTGGGCTGCCAGCGCCAGCGCATCGGCAGACGCCAGCGGGCCTTGGGTATGCACTGCACGCACTACCATGCCGTCGCGCGTTAGAGTGCCGGTTTTGTCAAACACCACTGTGTCAATTTCTGCCAATGCTTCTAGGCCTTGCAAATTACGCACCAGCACACCGCTGCGTGCCAGCGTGCCCGCAGCAGACAGCATGGCCACCGGGGTGGCCAAAGACAGCGCACAAGGACAGGTGACGATCAACACTGACACTGCCACCATCAGCGCGTGCCCAGGGTCTGTCGGCCACCACCAAACCGCTGCCAGCACCGCCGCCACCAACACCAACACCAAAAAAGGCCGAGCGACACGGTCAGCCAACAGTGCTAAACGCGGTTTTTGCAGTGATGCGCTTTCCATCAACGCCACGATTTGCGCAAATCGGGTTGTTTGGCCTACGCCATCGACCCGCACTTCAACCACCGACTGCAGGTTGTAACTGCCTGCCGTGACATGGCTGCCTTGCGAGCGCGGCACCGGGGTAGATTCACCCGTCAGCAGCGCCTCATCGACCAAGGTATCGCCACGGGTAATGCAACCATCGGCAGGAAAAGCCTCGCCCGGCAGCACTTGCACCACATCGCCCACCGCCAAGCGGCGCACAGCCACGCGCTCAAAAGCGCCATGGGCGCTGCGCCGCAGCACGCTATCGGGCAAGCGGTTCATGACGGCATCCAACGAGCCTGCTGTGCGATCGCGCAAGCGCAACTCCAGCCAGCGGCCTGTGAGCAAGAAAAAGACGAACATAGACAGCGAGTCAAAAAACACCTCGCGGCCAAAAAGACCGGCAGGCTCAAAAGTGCCCGCAGTGCTGACGACAAAAGTGATCGCCATGCCCAAGGCCACCGGCAAATCCATGCTGACACGGCGCTGTCGGATATCGCGCAAGGCATTGGTAAAAAATGGCCCGCAAGCAAACAACAGCATCGGCAGCGTGATCACCCACGAGGCCCAGCGTAGCAGCGTCTCCATTTCTTGCGTCAGGTCGCCGGGCTGCGCTATATATGCAGGCCACGCATACATCATCACTTGCATCATGCAAAAGCCTGACAACAACCAGCGCCACAAAGCTTTGCGGCTCTCGCGCTGGCGTTGCTCGCGCGCTAAGGCATCCATGGCGGGCAAGGCGCTGTAGCCCGCCGCACGCACTGCCGCCAACCACTGCGATGGCTGCACTTGTCCGGGTTGCCACACCACGCGCGCGCGCTGCGTGGCGGCGCTGACGTCGGCTTGGGCGACACCGGGCACAGCGCGCAGCGCATCTTCAATCGTCAAAGCACAGGCGGCGCAGTGCATTCCGCCAATCACCATATGTGATTCCCAAGCGCCAGCGCAGGCTGATTGGCGGCCAGTTTCTGTGCAAGGCCGGCCAAACGCGGCCCACTCTTGCGGATCGTCTAGCAGCGCCTCAGTGGCGCTAGTTACACCTACCGCCGCGGCCACAGGCAATTGCGCAGGCTCAAAAACCATCTGTTCCGAGAGAAAATGAGCGCCTGTATTCGTTGACATGGCTCAAGTTTAACGCTTTCGTACATTTGCAAACTTATTGGCATCGTTTTTCAAAAAGAACGATCCGCCTTAAGCTCAACGGCTCAACAAAGGAACCCGTTATGTATAAATGCATTTTAATTGCTACCGATGGCTCCCCCTTGTCTGACAAGGCGATCGAATCAGGCCTGTCTTTAGCGGCTTTGGCAGGTGCTGCAGTCATTGCACTGAAGGTAGTGCCGCACTACCCGCACAGCTACTTTGAAGGCGGCTTGGCCACCGACACCAACGACATGAAACGCATCGAAAAGCAGTGGAGCGAAGCCGCACTCACCTTGGTCAACGAGATCAAAGCCAAGGGCGAGCTGCAAAACGTGGCCGTGACGGCCGCAGTGGTCAAGTCCGACTTGGTGGCCGAGGCCGTCATTGAGACCGCCCACAACCACCAATGCGATCTGATCGTGATGGCCTCGCATGGCCGCAAAGGCCTGCAGCGGATGCTGCTGGGCAGCGAAACCCAGCACGTACTGACACACGCCAATATGCCCGTGCTGGTGCTGCGCTAACCGCCATCAAGAAAACAGCGACTGATACTGCTCGCGCAACAGGTTTTTTTGCACCTTGCCCATGGTGTTGCGCGGCAAGGCGCTAGCGACAAAGCAGCGCTTGGGAATTTTGAAATTGGCCAGCTCGGTCTTGAGCTGCGTCAGCACCGCCTCTGCATCCAATGCCACACCCGGCTGGGCTATCAACACCGCCACGCCGACCTCGCCAAAATCAGGGTGCGGCACACCGACCACCGCACTTTCAGCGACACCGGGCATATCGTTGATACAGCCTTCAATCTCTGCCGGATAGACGTTGTAGCCGCCCGAAATAATCAAATCTTTGCTGCGGCCAACGATGGTGACGTAGCCACGCGCATCAACCTGCCCAACATCACCGGTCTTAAACCAACCATCAGCGGTGAATTCTTCCTGCGTTTTCTCGGGCATACGCCAGTAGCCCTGAAAGACGTTCGGCCCTTGCACTTGGATGTGGCCGATCTGTCCAGCGGGCAGTGCCTGCGCCGCATCATCAACCACGCGCAAGCCCACACCGGGCAGCGCAAAACCGACCGTACCGCCTCGGCGCTCGGTCTCTGGCCCGTGTTCGCCGACATAGCGCACGTCGGCGCAGTAGGGGTTGGACGTCAACATGGCGGTTTCGCTCATGCCGTAGCGCTCTAGGATGGTGTGGCCGGTGCGCTGCTGCCAAGCCTTGAAGGTATCGAGCAACAGCGGTGCCGAGCCCGAAATAAACAAGCGCATATGCGCTGCCGCCTCGGGCGTCAAACCCGGCTCGGCCAGC
>CAIRYF010000431.1 GCA_903882725.1 uncultured Simplicispira sp. | reverse complement strand
GGGGGTACAAAACCCATTCTTTGCACTATCTACAGAGGCAAATTAGGTTCCCACCCTCCAGAACAAAGCCGACCAACTAAGACCAGTTGGTCGGCTTTTTCATTGGTGCATGGCGGTGGTTACTGCCCAAGTTAGACCAGCTATGAATCATAGACAGCCACATCAAAACCGGGGAACATACCGGGGAACAGCCCCCGCCACTCTTTGGCCCCATGCTGACCGATCCTGACCGATTCGACTGCAAAAACGCCACTTGCCCACCAGAGCGCAAACGCGCCCGATTGCTGGCGCGCATACTTCAGCCTTTGCAAAAAAGCAGAGGCCCGCAGCTTGGCTGCCTCTGCATCGTTTGATTTTCATGACAAGACTTGTTTTTGCGCACGGCAACAGCTTTCCTGGTGCCACCTACAGCGTGTTGTTTGCGCATTTGCGCCAGCGCGGCTTCACGGTCAGCGCGGTGGATCGCTTTGGCCACGACCCGCAGTATCCTGTGACCAGCAACTGGCCGCATTTGGTGCAGCAGTTGGCCGACTTCACCCGCCAACAGGTGCAAGAGGCGGGCGAGCCGGTGTTTTTGGTCGGCCACTCGCTGGGCGGCATTTTGAGTGTGATGGCCGCAGCGCAGCACCCGCAGGGCGTGCGCGGCGTGCTGATGTTGGACTCGCCGCTGGTCAGCGGCTGGCGCGCCACCACGGTGGGCATGGCCAAGCGCACACACTTGGTCAGCAAAGTCTCGCCCGGGCGCGTCAGCCGCCAGCGGCGCATGAGCTGGGCCAGCGCGCAAGAAGCGCTAGAGCACTTTCGCAAAAAAAAGGTGTTTGCCCGCTGGGATCCACAGGTGCTGCAAGACTACGTGGCGCATGGCCTGCACGACCAAGACGGGCGCTGCGAGTTGCGCTTTGATCGCGAGGTGGAGACGGCCATCTACAACACCTTGCCCCACAACTTGGGTGCGCTGCTGCGGCACAACCCGCTGCGCTGCCCGGCCAGCTTTATTGGCGGGCGCGCCTCGGTGGAGATGCGCCAAGTCGGTATGGCGCTGACGCAGCGCGTGACGGGCGGGCGCATCATGATGCTCGACGGCTCGCATTTATTCCCGATGGAGCAGCCGCTGATCACCGCCGCCGCCATGGAAGCGGCCTTGCTCAATCTGTTGACGCTGGTGCCGCCAGCCGCCTAGCGGCAGCAGCGGTAGGCCAGGCCAATCGACACGCCGTAGTTGGTGGCGCGCTGCGTGATGGGGCTGCGCTGGGCGTCGCCGCGCAGTTGCGACACGTTGGCGCTGCCAAACAGCACCCAGCGATGGCTCAGTGTCGTCATCACATCCACGCTCATATCGACGCTGTAGAGGCCACCTTTGGCGCTGAAACTGGGCAGTGGGCTGGTGGCGCTGGCCGATGCCGGCACGCCAAAGTGGCTGCGCATATAGGTGCTGTTGGCAAAGTCAGCGCCCACGCCGACGCCAATGCGGGTGCGCGGCGTCAGGTCAAACAGATAGCGCAGGCTGGTGCCCAACTGTGTGCCGCCAGCGCGCCCCAGCAGGTCTTGCGACAGGCCGGTGTTGACCGACCAATGCTCGTCAAACACATAGCCCGCGCTGATGCGCCCGAGCAGGGTGGAGCGCACCTCGGGCAAGCCCAGCAGGCGGATGTCATCAGAGCTGCTGCGCCCGCTGTCGA
This sequence comes from uncultured Simplicispira sp., assembly GCA_903882725.1. GTDB lineage: Bacteria > Pseudomonadota > Gammaproteobacteria > Burkholderiales > Burkholderiaceae_C > Simplicispira. Next base: position 553 of record CAIRYF010000431.1, on the reverse strand, counting down.
TGCCCAAAGCAGCGCTCAGGTTGAAGCGGTCGTCTTCGACCAGCATGGCGCTGGCGCCTGAGTTGCGGTCGTCATAACCGTGGTTGAGCACCGCGTTGCCGCGCGATGAGCTCAGGCGATAGCGTCCGTATTGCAGCGACAGCACCGGACTGAGGCCAGATTTGTGTTTATCGCTGCCGGTGTAGGTTGGGTTCCAGCTAGAGGCTGCACCAAGCACATAGTTCAGCGCTACCGGACTGGTCGGCTCGGCGTTCACTGGCGCGGTGGAAGGATCTGTGGTTTGCGCCTGCACCGGCAACGCCACCGCCACCGCCAAGCCCAGCAGCCAAGGTACGCAGCCCACAGCAGCGACATGGAGAAAACCCGGGCGCTGGCCCGGGCTGCGACAAGGAAGGGGGCAGGTGGTTTTCATCAGGTCATTATCAGTCTGCCCAGTGAACTGTGCCTGTCCACGCGGTGAACAAAACCACAACGCCAAATGCAATGCGGTAATAGGCAAAGGCAACAAAATTGTGTGTGCTGATGTAGCGCAGCAGCCAGCGCACGCACAGCC
>CAIRYF010000430.1 GCA_903882725.1 uncultured Simplicispira sp. | reverse complement strand
GCCGCCTTTGCCGTGGCCTCGCTGCTGGCCTTGCTGGCGCTGGTCACCTTGGCGATCAAGTCAGTGGCCGAATGGCGGGTTGAGCACGAGCGCCAAACGCTGGCCCAATTGCCACCTGAGCGGCCCACGGCTCCATCGAACCCATCGAACCCATCGACCGGCCCGGGTTGAAAGACATCCCATGAGCATAGAAATTCGCAACGTCCACAAGCAGTTTGGCAACTTTCAGGCGCTCAAAAATGTCAGTTTGGACATCGCCTCGGGCGAGCTGCTGGCGCTGCTGGGGCCATCGGGCTGCGGCAAGACCACGCTGCTGCGCATCATTGCCGGGCTGGAAACGCCCGACAGCGGCAGCATCCATTTTTCGGGCGCTGACACCACCGACGTCCATGTGCGCGAGCGCAAAGTCGGCTTTGTATTTCAGCACTACGCGCTGTTTCGCCATATGACGGTGTTTGAGAACGTCGCTTTTGGCCTGCGCATGAAGCCGCGCAGCGAGCGCCCGAGCGAAGCGCAAATCAAAAAGAAAGTGCATGACCTGCTCAGTCTGGTGCAGCTGGACTGGCTGGCCGAGCGCCATCCGGCGCAACTGTCAGGCGGACAACGCCAGCGCATTGCTTTGGCGCGCGCGCTGGCAGTGGAGCCGCAGGTGCTGTTGCTGGACGAGCCATTTGGTGCGCTCGACGCCAAAGTGCGCAAAGAGCTGCGCCGCTGGCTGCGCCGCCTGCACGACGAGCTGCACGTGACCAGCATCTTTGTCACGCACGACCAAGAAGAAGCGCTGGAGGTGGCCGACCGCGTGGTGCTGATGAACAGCGGACAGATTGAGCAAGTCGGCTCACCGCAAGAGGTGTGGGATCACCCGGCCAGCCCGTTTGTCTATGGCTTTTTGGGCGACGTCAACCTGTTTCATGGCCGCGCGCACGAGGGCGAGTTGCATATCCACGGTATGCAGATTGACCTCTCAGAGCACAGCGGTGCTAAAGAGGGCATGGCCTCGGCCTATGTGCGCCCGCACGACTTGGAGGTGGCGCGCCATGTGCCCGGCACTGTCTCCCCGGCGCACAGCATGGTGGCGCGCTTAGACCGCGCTATTGCGGTAGGCCCGACGGCGCGGTTGGAATTGGTGCCGCTGGACGATGCGGGTGTGGAACTAAAACCCAGCGCCGCCCACCAATCAGCGGACAATGCGCCCGCTAACACCGAAAACACCGAGAACGCGGTGATTGAGGCGCATATCTCCACCCAGCAATACCGTGACATGGGCCTGAAAGAGGGCGACACCGTGGTAGTCACTCCCCGGCGCACCCGGGTGTTTTTAGACCAAGCTGCCGGCATCTGACGCATTCTTCGTCGGGGCTGTGGCAGCGATGAAAGAATAAAAAATGGCTTTAGTTTTGCATTGGATAGACACCGCGCCACGGCGCCTGCTGGCGCTGGTCAGCTTGGGCTGCGTGGCCATGCTGGCGTTTGGTATGTATTTGCAGCACGTGGTCGGCCTTGAGCCTTGCCCGATGTGCATCGTGCAGCGCTATGCTCTGCTTTTAGTAGCTATCACCGCGGGCGCAGCAAGCGCTAGAGGCCAAAAAGGCTGGTGGATGTCATGGGCCACACTGGCGGTGGTAGCGTGCGGTTTTGGTGGTTTCACCGCAGCGCGCCAAAGCTGGTTGCAGTGGTATCCGCCCGAGGTGGCCACCTGCGGGCGCGATTTTTACGGAATGATCGAGAGCTACCCCATCAGCCGCTCGATCCCGATGATTTTTCGTGGCTCGGGCGACTGCACGGCGATTGACTGGACGTTTTTGGGTGGCTCCATTGCCAACTGGTCGTTTATTTGCTTCACGCTGATCGGCCTGGGTTTGCTGGTGATGCTGGCCCGCCATAGTTGCCGGCGGATCTAAAGCATCCCATTACATACAAGTTTTTTCTCTTTTAAAAACAATAAGTTAGACCAAACATCAGAGAGGCGAAGAGGCTGTTAAAGAGCTTCGTCGCCTGCCAAAAGTACGTGAATTTTGGAGAATTTGCTTAAATTTTCAGCGGATTATGGGCTTTTTTCACATCGCAGGAGCCTTCGACAGACTTGTGTGTAATGGGATGGGATCGAGCGACTGGTTAGGCCTCTCGGTTTAGACCTCGACGAGGTAGCGGTCGACGGTATTCCAGGTAATTGTGAATAGTCGTTGGCGGTCAGCGGAGGTTGAGCCAACTACATCGCCATGACGCAACGGGTCAGCTGCCGCCTTGATCTCCCGTAACGTATCTTCTTCACAGTGGGCGATCTCTCGGAATTTCTGCCACTGTGTCGCATTGCTCTCTTGCGCTATGGAATGAACTGCTGCGCAGTGATGTCGCAGTGCTTCAATGGCGCGGTAGCAATAGAAGCCGGTGTCGTCGGAATGCTTCATGGCGGAAACGAGATCACCAAAGCACCGATTCAAATAGATTCCATTCCGTCCAGTCGTCTTCTCGCGCAGCTTGTCCAAGGCCTTGGAAAGATCGACATCCTTACTTCGTTCAGTAAGGCATGGAATATCGATGCCAAATACATAGTCAGTGGCAGGCTCCTGCCGCAGAACTCGCGTCAGTTCGAATTCGTAGGCATAGCCCTTCAGATAGCCAATCATCTGCAACTGACTTTGAACAATGTTTGCGACAACATTGCGCAGGTCAAAAATGTCCCAGTCGTGATCTGTCTCGATCCAGACGACTACTTGATTGAGAAGGATGCTGACCTTGGCTGTAGCCTCGATCCCGGACGATAGATGTTCGAAGCCCAGTGAGAACTGCAATGTAAGCTGGGCCCGCTCGGGAAGTACCACTCCCTGGAAGATGTAGGGTTGCATGATTTCGATGCCTAACGTCTGAGGCTACCGGCAGGCAACACACGCCGCGAAGCGGCAACCTGATGTTGCTTGTCCGTGTGGGCCGACCACGACGTCATGCGACTTTGTGAGGTACAAGCTTTACCTGTAAATCACAGCCAACCGCAGCGGCGTACCTTTTTAACGTAGCCAACGATGGCGCGTGCCGACCGGCAGCCTCCAAGCGCGAAATTGCACTTTTAGTTGTACCCATACGCTCGGCAACTGCGTCTTGCGTCAGACCAGCCTTAGCCCGCGCCCTGAGCATTTGACTTGCAACTGTGTATTCGAGTTCAAGGCTGTCGTATGCATCATTGAACCCAGAACGTT
>CAIRYF010000429.1 GCA_903882725.1 uncultured Simplicispira sp. | reverse complement strand
GTGTTTCGTGTGCGCATTGGCCCGTTTGAAAAGCGCATTGAGGCCGATCAAATTCGCAGCAAGCTCGACGACTTGAAGGTCGAGTCCAACTTGGTGCGCGTGCAGCGCTGAACTTTGCTGCGCCTGCGTGCTCACACCTGCAACCCAAATAAGGAGAGTTTTGAATGAAGCGCCGTGATTTTTCTGTATCTGCTGCTGCCGCTGCCGCCACTGCGGTAACTGCAATAACTGCGTCGGCCCTGTCTTTTCCCGCCTTGGCCCAGCCTGCGCCTTTCAAAGAGGGCAAAGACTACGCCAAGCTGGCCAAACCGGTGCCTCCCAGCGCCCCGGCTGGCAAAGTCGATGTGATCGAATTCTTTTGGTACAACTGCACGCACTGCAACGAGTTTGAGCCCTCGTTGGCGCGCTGGATAGCGACTGCGCCCAAAAACGCCCATGTGCAGCGCGTGCCAGTGGCCTTTAACGCCAGCTTTGCTGCGCAGCAAAAGCTCTACTACACCCTAGAAGGCATGGGAAAAGTCGACGAGCTGCACGCCCGGGTGTTTCGCACCATTCACGTTGAGCGCAAAAATCTGAGCAAAGAAGACGCCATTTTTGCCTGGGCTGCCGCGCAGCCCGGCATGGACATGGCCAAGTTCAAAGAAATTTACAACTCCTTCACTGTCTCTAGCCAAGTGCGCCGCGCCACGCAACTGCAAGAAGCCTACGGTGTTGAAGGCGTGCCCTCGATAGGTGTTGCTGGGCGTTATTACACCGACGGCACCATGGCAGGCAGTATGCCCGCCGTCCTCACCGTGGTGAACCACCTGATCGGTCTCAGCGCCAAGGCATAAGCTGGCATATTGCGCTGCGTGCAAACAGCGCCAAGGGCTTGTTGTTATGTGTGTTTCAGCCCTGATAGTTCCGTCCACAGACAACGCAGACAACGCAGACAACGCAGTCAACGCAGTCAACAACTGTTTTACGAGCTCCCCATTTATGACAGACCAACCTGACCCCTCCGACACCGCAACTTCTGCCCTGAGCGGCGAGCAGCTTGAACTGCTCGAAGACATCCTCGAAGACCTGCGCACGCGCAGCGACGAAGTGCCGCAGTGGGAGTTTTGCGATGGCTTTTTGACCGCGCTGGTGTGCTCGCGCCGCGCCATTGGCCCGGGTGAATATTTGCCCATGCTGCTGGGCGACGGCGAACCGGTCGAAGTTGCTGACGGCCAACCGCTGCCGCTGCTACCGATGTTTGCCGACGCCGCCCAGCAAGCGCAGTTTTTAGAGCTGTGGATGCTGCGCTGGAACGAAGTGCTGCTGGCGCTGGACACGCCGGTAGAGCGCCTTGACGACGAGCGCACCTTTGAGCCCGAAGTGATGGATATGCGCGGTGCCATTGCCTGCTTGTCTGACGAAGAACGCGCCGAAATGGACGGTCAGGACATTCCTTCGTTCGCCCAAGTCTGGGCGCTGGGCTTTATGTTTGCCGTCGAAAACTGGCCCGACGACTGGGAGCTGCCGCGCGACAAAGAAGTCGCTGGCTGGCTCGACGACGCGCTGGACTGCATCGTCGCCCTGACCGAAGACGACACCGGCAAGCCCGAAGTCAGTATGTACAGCGAAGACGGCGAACCCAGCACCAGCAACGCCCGCGTCGAAGCCTTTGGCGCGGCGATTTGGGCGGTGTACGACCTGCGCCAACTGTGGAAAAGCCTTGGCCCGCGCATCGAGGCCGTGCGCAAAGCCCCCGAGCCAGGTCGCAACGACCCGTGCAACTGTGGCAGCGGTAAAAAATACAAAAAGTGCTGCGGCGCTTGAAGATCCAATATCAGCGCCGAGGCTGCATGAGCGGTTTGAGCGCGGGACTGGTATCAAAGCACACCCGGTTGCGGCCACCTTCTTTGGCCTGGTACATGGCGGTATCGGCGCGGTCAATGATCTCGTGGGGGTTGGTGTGGCATCCATCAAACAAGACCACGCCAATGCTGGCTGTCCCATGGTGCTCTACCACTGTTGTGGACGGCTGCTCAGTCAACGTGACGGTGATGTGGTAGGGCTGCGCCAAGCTGGCGCGTATTTTTTCTGCCAGAGCGCTCGCTTGCAACGCAGCTTTGCCGTGATCGCTGCTGAGTGTGCTCAGTAGCACCACAAATTCATCGCCACCAAAACGGGCCACGGTGTCAACCAAGCGCACGCAAGCTTTGAGCCGCCGCGCCACTTCTATCAACAACAGGTCGCCCGTGCCATGGCCGTGCGTGTCATTGAGCGACTTGAAGTTGTCCAAATCCAAAAATAACAGGGCACCGTGGTTGTGCTGGCGCTGGTAAGACAGCTGCGTCTGGGTCAGGTGATCTATCAACAAGCGGCGGTTGGCCAGCTGGGTCAGGGGGTCGTAAAACGCCAAGTCGTGTACTCGGTCTTGCAGCAATTTGCGCTCAGTGATTTCGCGGGTGATACCGTGGTAGCCAATGATGGTGCCATCAGCGCTGCGGTGC
>CAIRYF010000428.1 GCA_903882725.1 uncultured Simplicispira sp. | reverse complement strand
GAATGCCTACGACGATCTGGGTTGTGGACAGCACCACGTTCACGACGACGCTCACCCAGGTGCTGCGCTTCGCCACTACCGCGCGTTCAGCGGCAGTGTGGCTGGCGTGTTCGGATTCGTCGTCCAGTTCGGTGAAGTTCATGCTCAGCTCAAATGTTTGCCTGCGATGCCTGCTAGCTCAAACATGGTGACCTGGGGCTTGCCAAACACGGCCAGCAACTTGGCATCGGCGTTGATGCTGCGCTTGTCCTTTGCGTCTTGCAGACCATTGGCTTTGATGTAGTCCCACAGTTTTTTCATAACCTGCGGGCGGGCAATGGGTTCGGCGCCAATGACCGCGGCCAGCTCAGCACTGGGCAACTTGCCGCTGGCGGCCGTGGTTTTGCGCGGAACTTTAGGTTTTGCGACCTTTTCAACCGATTTTGCCGCCTTTTTTGCAGGTACTTTTGTGCCCTTAGCGCCCGTGGAATCTGCGCGAGCAGCTACTTTTTTTGTAGCAACAGCACTTTTTGCTGTTGTTTTTGCTGCCGTCTTGCGAGGTGGGAATTTGGACGGGGCGAACTCAAAGTTCACCTTGCCGGCCTCCGCGTCCCAGGCCAGCATGGCTTTGAAGGCACGCCGGGTGCGCATGCTGACGAACTTGTCCATCAGGTCGGTCTTGCCAGTCTCCAGCAGTTTGGTCATTTGCTCGCGGGCAATGGGCTGCTGCAAGATGATCTGGCCACTCTTGAAGTCGCAGCTGGGGGTGGCTTGCGCTAGGGTTGGTACAGACTTCTCGCAGACATAGTTTTTGCCATGCTCAAACACTGCCCCGCCGCACTTGCGGCAAGCCCCCAAGGACGCTTGCGAGCTGAAGTCGACCAACTCGCCGGTTTCTTCGCCCTTTTTGTCGTCGCCAAAGTCAAATTCGAGCTTGTAGTTTTTCGTGTCTTCATCAAATTTGATGACCATCTCCGCAGTGAACGGCCAGCCCGCTTTGGAGCGGAATCCTTCCAATGGGCCAATCTTGCGGTCACGCAGGAATTGCTCGACCTCTGCTGCTTCAAAGGTGCGCCCAGCAGGGGTTTTGCCAAACGAGAAGCCGCAGCCGTCCTCAGTGCCGGAGGCGCCGGTGCAGGTGTAGCGGCGGTAGTTTTCTTTCACGATGCCACCGCAATTGGGGCAAGGTGCTGCCAGCGTGGCGTAGTCGCCGGGGATGGTGTCGCGGTCGTATTCCTTGGCCTTCTTGACCATGCGTTCGGTCATAGCGGCAATCTCGGCCATGAACGTGGTGCGTTGCAGCTTGCCTTGCTCCATTTGGGCTAGTTTGTATTCCCATTCACCCGTTAGTTCGGCCTTGGAGAGTTCTTCCACGCCCAATCCGCGCAAGAGCGTCATCAACTGGAAGGCTTTCGCTGTAGGAATGAGCTCGCGTCCTTCGCGCAGCATGTACTTCTCGGCAATCAAGCCTTCAATGATGCTGGAGCGGGTGGCGGGTGTGCCCAGCCCCTTCTCGCCCATGGCCTCGCGCAGCTCGTCGTCGTCCACGGTTTTGCCCGCATTTTCCATGGCGCCCAAGAGCGTCGCCTCTGAATAACGTGCGGGCGGTTTGGTTTTGAGTCCCTTGGGGTCGACCGGGTCGCCTTTGACTTGCTCTCCTGCCTGAACTGGCACCAG
>CAIRYF010000427.1 GCA_903882725.1 uncultured Simplicispira sp. | reverse complement strand
TGACTGCCACGCGCACCCGACCGCCAAACTGCGCCATCAGGGGCTTGGCCACCAGCGCCTCTAATACAAACCACGGCAAAGCGCCCAGCAGCCCGGCGCTGCGCGGCGCAGCATCGGTCGACGCGGGCAGGCCGTGTATGGCGCGAAAACGCTGCCAGCCAATGGCAACTGCCGCCTCAAACAAACGGGTTCTGAAGCGCGAGGGCGCCAAACGCTCTTGCACCTTGGCGTACACCCGCTCGTAAATGCGCGGCACCGACACCAGCACTGTGGGTTTGACGGTTTGCAGGTCTTGCGCCAGCAGCGCTACTGAGCGGGCGTAGGCCACGCAACTGCCTGCTGCCATCGGCAGGTAATAGCCACCAGTGCGTTCAAAGGTGTGCGACAGCGGCAAAAACGACAAAAAAACATCACTGGGCAGCGGCTGAACGCGCGCCAGCACGGCTTTGACGTTGGCAACCACGTTGCGGTGCGTCAGCATCACGCCCTTGGGCTTGCCGGTGGTGCCCGAGGTGTAGACGATGGCCGCCAAATCCACGGCGCAAGGCGGTGTTTGCATCAGTGAGCGCTGGCGTGCCTTGGCCAGCCAGTCGGCCAGCGCCAGCAGCGGCACCGCCGCGCTGGGGTCAGATACCGCATCGGGCGCGGTGACGATGACAGTGCGCAAATCGGGCAGCGCCATACCCAGCGCTGCAATGCGCTGCCACTGCGCCAAGTCGTCCACCAACAATAGCGAGGCTTGGCAGTCGGCCAAGATGTAGGCAATGCTGGCGGGGTTGTCCACGGCGTGCAGTGGCACCGGCACTTGGCCCAGCGCCAGCGTGGCTTGATCAATGCACATGGCGTCCAGCCCGTTGGGCAGCAAGATGGCCACGCGCGCGCCACTGGGCAGCGCCAGCTCGGCCAGCGCCCGGCTCCATAGGCCCACGCGCTGGTGTGCCTGCACCCAAGTCAGGCTGACCCAGCTTTGCTGCGTATTGTCAAAAGCGCGATAGGCCTCGGCGTCTGGTGTGCGCGCAGCGCGCCAAGCAAACAATTGGGGCAGCGTGTGTACGTTACCAAGATCGGACAAAAGAGCGTTCATGGGAGTTTGTTAGGCTTTGTTAGAGTTTGGGAGACGGCAAAATACACTGCCATTGAGAAATTAATATCATTAACACCAACAGAGCAATCCGCCTAGAATGGCCGTTTTTCTAATATGGACACCATATGGCAAAGCGCGTTCAAACGGGATGGGTAATAGCACTACTGGCTCTGTGTATGTTCCAACCCGCCTCGGCTGAAACCGCCAAAGCGCCAACTCCCAAAACGCCTACCTCCGTGGACTTGGCAGCGCGCCTGCTTGAGGCACAAGCCGATCCAAAACTGGGCGAATCTTTACTCGCCACTGGGCGTAAAGTGGCCGCCGTGTGTGCCAACTGCCACGGCGAAGGCGGCAACAGCGTCAAACCCGATATTCCCAACTTAGCCGGTCAAAACCCGGCGTATCTGCTGGAGCAAGTGCGCCAGTTTGCCGATGGCAGGCGTCGCGATATGTTTATGGAAGGCATGATCCGCGCCATGAACAACGACGAAAAAATCGGCATGGTTTTGTTCTACAGCTCGCAGCAGGTGGCACACACTCCCACCAGCAACGCCGCGCTGGCGGCCAAAGGGCAAGAGTATTTCAACAAGTCTTGCTTTCGTTGCCACGGCACCGACGGGCGCGGCAGTGCGCAGTTTCCGCGCATTGCTGGCCAGCAAGTCAACTATCTGACCGAGACCCTCAAGCGCTACCGCGCCGGTGGTGGCAAGCGGGCCGACTCGGTGATGGTCGCCAATACCAAGGACATGAGCGACGCTGACATCAGCTCCGTAGTGGCTTTTCTCTCCTCGATGCAGTAGCCCAAGAGCCAAACCCCAAGCCCCAAGCCATTAGATTCAAGCTGCGGCCTCTAGCCCTTGGGTAAAGTGCGCTTGCATAGCTTGGGCGCTGCCCTGTGCATCACCCGCCAAAATGGCAGCCAAAATGGCGCGGTGCTCATGCAGCGATTCTTCAATGCGTCCGTGTTTAAGCAGCGAGTTGTGCCGGTTAAGCTTCATTACCTTGCGCAAATCCGACACCATCTGGCTGCGCCAGCGGTTGTTGGCCAGCGCTAGCAACAACATATGAAAACGCTCGTTGACGGCAAAAAAGCGCTCTCGTTCATGAATAGCACCTTCTAGCTCGTCGTGCAAATTTTGCAACGCTTGCCGCTCTGACGCGCTGGCTTGGGCGGCGACAACAGCGGCGGCGTCGCTCTCCAACAGCCCTAGCAGGTGATAGACGTCGTGCAGATCTTTGTCACTCATCTCAGTGACATAGGCACCCCGGCGCACTTTCATCGTCACCAGTCCTTCGGCGGCCAGCACTTTCAGGGCTTCGCGCAGCGGCGTGCGGCTAATGCCAAATTCTTCGGCAATTTTGAGCTCATCGATCCAGCCGCCCGGCTCTAGCGTGCGATTGAAGATACGCTGGCGCAGTTGTTCAGCCACTTCTTGGTACAGAGCACGGGGAGTCAGGGTGACAGCGGACATAGCGGTGAAATGTAGCAAATAGCTGCGTTAAAACTATAAATTAATAATTATGGATCGGGTAAACTCACGCTTATTGTGCCTGCGTGTAACGCTTTGCGCGCGTGCTCGTCCCTTCATTGCGAACCTTGTGATACCGCCGATACCGCCATGACCAACCCTACCCAGCCAAATTTCAAGCCCTCCACCCTTGCTGACTGGGAGCGCTCTGCTGCCAAATCCGCCCCCGGTGGCGATATCTCCGCCCTGAACTGGACGACACCTGACGGCATTGTGGTCAAGCCGCTCTATACCGCTGCTGACACCGCCGATTTGGCCTACACCGACACCCTGCCCGGTTGCGAACCTTATCTGCGTGGCCCACAAGCCACCATGTACGCGGTGCGCCCGTGGACGATTCGCCAATACGCCGGTTTTTCGACCGCTGAAGAATCCAACGCCTTCTACCGCAAAGCGCTGGCCGCTGGCGGCCAAGGCGTGTCCGTCGCCTTTGACTTGGCCACGCACCGGGGCTACGACTCCGACCACCCGCGCGTCACCGGCGACGTGGGCAAGGCCGGCGTGGCGATTGACTCGGTCGAGGACATGAAAATCTTGTTCGACCAGATTCCGCTGGAC
>CAIRYF010000426.1 GCA_903882725.1 uncultured Simplicispira sp. | reverse complement strand
GGATTTTGAAACAAATTTACCGCTCAGGGTACGCCTACCAGAAAGCCGGCGTGATGTTGTCCGAGCTACAACCAAGGGCGATGCTGCAAGCTTCGCTCTTCTCGGACACGGCAGCTAATGTGTGCGCCAGTCGTTTGATGGCAACGATGGATAGCCTGAATGAGAAATATGGCCGGAATACGCTACGGGTCGCCGCGCAGGGTGATGGAACTCGCTGGCGGATGAAGCGTGAGCGGGTATCACCGGGTTATACGACCGATTGGGCGGGTTTGCCGGTGGTGCTCGCACGCTAGTTGCCGCTAGCGGGTGCGGGTTGGTTGTCTGCCGATCAGCGCCTTTTTTATGTCATTTTTTGCTACAAATTGGTGCGCTCGCCGCACCATCATGGTGCCGTAAAAAATAAATCTAACTACATGATAAAAAACAAATAATTGCTCCTATAATCCGCGCGATTTTACAACTAGAGCAGGCTAGAAAATGACAAGTATTTCCCCCGAAAATAGCGCAACCCGTCTTGGCGAAAACCATGGTTATCGTTTCGATGGCGATTTTGTTTATCTCAACGCCGACGTGGATTTTTCCGACGCTGATCTCGATGCAGATCTGGCGTGGTCGCTGCAGTTGTGGGCCTGCGAAACCGGCTTTTCTGGAGCAGAACTGTCTGGCGTAAAAGTTGCCGAGATGGAAATTTCGCCGCTGGCTGGCGGTCTGTATGCCGAAGCCTGCTGTAGTGCGCTACCCCCGGCTGGTGCTGCTGATCAAGTGCTGGCGCTGGCCTTGGTTGCCTATGCTGCTGATGGCTTACCGGACGTCCGTGATCTGGCGGTTTATGCTGATCCACAAAGTTTCTTTCAGCCACGTTTTGGCGGCAACGTCAGTTGCGCTCTGGTCGATGGTGTTGCCGTGCTCAACATCGAGGCGATCTGCAATCCGCGTGATGAAGACAATCTGAGTGGCACCTTGGCGCTTGAAGTCTGGGCGCTGGATGCTCCTTATGCGGGCGGTAACTGGACGGGGAGCCCGGTGGCAACGGCAATTGTTGGCGTGCTGGGCGGTGGTAATGAATGGTCTGATTGCCAGTTCAATGTGCCCGCTGCCTTGCCGGTTGACGGGGCTGCGTTGACCGTGATGTTGCGCGAATGGACGCCGGCCGGTTACGTGACCCGCGATTATCGCAATTTGGCCGCAACGCCGGCCAAGCTTGAGGTTAAAGCGAAGCCGGTGGCCAAAGCCAAACCCGCTGCCAAGCCAAAAGCTGCTGCAGTGGCTGCCAAGCCAGCCGAAGCGGTCAAGGCATCGGTCGTTGAAGTGAAAAGGCCCGAGGGGAAGGTGGCTGTAGTGCCCGCCAAAAAGGCAGTTGCTACCAAGGTGGTGGCCAAGGCGCTTTCGATCAACAAGGCGAGTGAAGATGAGTTGGCCGCCTTGAAAGGTCTGCCGCGTGAAGTGGCGCGCGCCATCATCGCTGGTCGCCCGTATGCCACCGTTGAAGAGGTCTGCAAGGCCAAGGGCATGGGCCTCAAGAAGCTGGCCAAGTTGCGCGACCAACTC
>CAIRYF010000425.1 GCA_903882725.1 uncultured Simplicispira sp. | reverse complement strand
CGGCGCGCCAGCGGCGCACCAGTTCGACCTGCAAGTGGTGCAGCGGATCGATGTAGGGGAAACGGTGGCGAATCGACCGCGCCAGCGCCGTGTTGTGCGCCAAGCGCCCTTTGTCGCCGGTGATGCGTGTCAGGGCGTCGGTGGTGCGCTGCCATTCGGCCTCGATGGCACCAAACACTTTTTTGCGCAGGCGCGCGTCTTGCACCAGTTCGCTGTAGCGCGAGGCCAGTGCCAAGTCGCTCTTGGCCAGCACCATGTCCATGTTGGACAGCAGCGTGCTGAAAAACGGCCACTGGCGGTACATCTTGCGCAAGAGCGCCAGCTGCGCTTTGGGGTCTTTGTCGGGGGCGTGCAAAAACGCCTCAAACGCTGCGCCAAAGCCGTACCAACCGGGCAGCGTCAGGCGGCATTGGCCCCAGCTAAAGCCCCACGGAATAGCGCGCAAGTCTTCAATTTTTTGCGACGCTTTGCGCGACGCCGGGCGCGAGCCGATGTTCAGCTCGGCAATCTCGCGGATCGGTGTGGCGCTGAAAAAATAGTCGGTAAAGCCGGGTGTCTCGTACACCAACGCGCGGTAGGCGGCCATGCTGGCGATCGACAGTTGCGCGGCGGCATCCAAAAAGGCCGGGGTGGCGGATTTGGTCGGCTGCAGCAGCGTGGCTTCCAGCGTGGCGGCCACCAGCGTTTCCAGGTTGCGTCGGCCAATTTCGGGGTTGGCGTATTTGGAGGCGATCACCTCGCCCTGCTCGGTCAAGCGAATTTGGCCGCGCACCGTACCGGGTGGTTGCGCCAAGATGGCTTGGTAGCTGGGGCCACCGCCGCGCCCCACCGTGCCGCCCCGGCCATGAAACATACGCAGCCGAATCGGTGCAGCGCCAGCGCCGTTCACACCGTTGGACAACGCATCAAAGAGCGTCACCAGCGCAATCTCGGCGCGGTACAGCTCCCAATTGCTGGTAAAGATGCCGCCGTCTTTGTTGCTGTCGGAGTAGCCCAGCATGATGTCTTGCTCGGCCCCGCCCCGGCGTACCAGCGCGGCCACGCCGGGCAGCGCATAAAACTCACGCATGATGGGCGCGGCATTGCGCAGGTCTTCGATGGTTTCAAACAGCGGCACGACGATCAGGTCGGCCTGCGCATCGCCGTCCAGCGTGCCGCGCATCAGCCCCACTTCTTTTTGCAGCAGCAGCACTTCAAGCAAGTCGCTGACGGTTTCGGTGTGGCTGATGATGTAGTGGCGAATGGCGTCTGCGCCGTAGCGCTGGCGCATTTGCCGTGCAGTGTCAAAAATCGCCAGCTCCGACTGTGCGTGCTCGCTGTAAGCCACGCCATGCACGCGCAGTGGGCGCGCGTCTTGCAGCAAGCGCACCAGCACGGCGCGTTTGGCGTCTTCGGCCAAGGCGCTGTAGTGCGGCTCAATGCGCGCTACCGCCAGCAGTTCGGCCACTACGCGCTCGTGCTGGTCAGAGCTTTGGCGCAAATCGACCGTAGCCAAATGGAAACCAAACACCTGCACCGCGCGCATCAGCGGCTGCAAGCGCTCCAGCGCCAGCGCTGCGCCGTGGTGCGCTTGCAGCGAGGCTTCGATGGTGCGCAGTTGTGCCAAAAATTCACCCGCCTCGGTGTAAGCGTTTTGCGGCATGACGGCATGGCGCGCGGCTTCGCCGCCGCTTAACTCGCGCAGCGTGGCTGCCAAACGCGCATAAATGCCGGTCAGCGCGCGCCGGTAAGGCTCGTCTTGGCGGTGCTCGTTGGTGTCGGGCGAGCTTTCGGCCAGCTGCTGCATGGCAGGAGACACCTCGACCAAATGGGCCGACAGCGACAACTCGCCGCCCAGCAGATGCACTTCGGTCAGGTAGTGGCGCAGCGCCACTTCGCTTTGGCGCTGTAGCGCTTGCACCAGCGTGGCGGCGCTGACATTGGGGTTGCCGTCGCGGTCGCCGCCAATCCACTGGCCCATGCGCAAAAAGCTGTGGACATTGTTTTGGCCCAAATCGCGCTCTAGGTTGGCGTAGATTTTGGGGATTTCACGCAAAAATGTCGCTTCGTAATAGCTCAGGGCGTTTTCAATTTCGTCGGCCACGGTCAATTTGCTGTAGCGCAGCAGGCGCGTTTGCCACAGCTGGGCGACGCGGGCGCGCAGTTGCACCTCGTTGGCGGCCAGCGCGCGCGGCGTCAGGGCATCGCGCGCGGCGTTGTAGAGCTGGGCGCGCTCGGCCACGTCGCCGCGCTCGGCCAGCAGGCGGGCAATGTCGCGCTCGGCGTCCAAAATGCTTTTGCGCTGCACTTCGGTCGGGTGCGCGGTCAACACCGGCGAAACATAGCTGTCGGCCAAAGTTTGCACAATTTGCTGCGGCGCAATGCCCGCCCAGCGCAGGCGCGACAGGGCCACTTCGATGCTGCCTTCTTGCGTGTCACCGGCGCGCTCGCGGATGGTGCGGCGGCGGATATGGTGGCGGTCTTCGGCCAAATTGGCCAAGTGTGAAAAATAGGTGAAGGCGCGAATCACGCTGACGGTCTGGTCGGCACTTAAACCTTTGAGCAGCTTTTTCAGCGCTTTGTCAGCCTGCGCATCGGCGTCGCGGCGAAATGCCACCGACAGCTGGCGTACCTGCTCGATCACGTCAAACACGGCCACACCGTCTTGTTCGCGAATCACGTCGCCCAAAATGCGCCCCAGCAGGCGAATGTCTTGGATCAGCGGCAAATCCTTGTCACTTTTGCGGGCAGCGGGCGTGTCTTGCGAAGGGTGGGACTTGGTCATGCTAGGGCTGAAGTTGGGGGCAAGCTGAGAGGTTTTTGCAGCGCACCATGCTAGCATTCCCAGCTCCTTTTCTTGACCTGCGGTGACGTCTGTGAATCCATCTCTCCCCCCCATCGTGATTGCTACGCGCGAAAGCCGTTTGGCCCTGTGGCAGGCCGAACACGTGCAAACCTTGCTGCGCGCGCGCGGTCACGAGGTCTCGCTGCTGGGCATGACGACGCTGGGCGACCAAATTCTTGATCGCTCACTGAGCAAAGTCGGTGGCAAAGGGCTGTTTGTTAAAGAGCTGGAAACTGCGCTGCACGATGGCCGGGCCGACATTGCCGTGCATTCACTCAAAGACGTGCCGATGGAGTTGCCAGAGGGCTTTACGCTGGCCTGCGTGATGGAGCGCGAAGACCCGCGCGATGCCTTTGTCTCGCCGCAATATGCGCAGTTGGCCGATGTGCCGCAGGGCGCGGTGGTTGGCACTTCCAGCCTGCGCCGCCAAGCGCTGCTGCTGGCGCTGCGCCCCGACCTGCGCATTGAGCCATTGCGCGGCAACTTGGATACGCGCCTGCGCAAACTCGACGAGGGCCAATACGACGCCATCGTGCTGGCCGCCTCGGGCCTCAAGCGCTTGGGGCTGCACGCACGCATCCGCAGCGAATTTGCGATCACTGAGATGCTGCCCGCCGCTGGCCAAGGTGCCCTGGGCATCGAGGTGCGCAGCGACCGCCAAGATCTGATCGAAGCGCTGGCCCCGCTGGCGCACTTGCCCACCTGGATTCGCGTGATAGCCGAGCGCGCCGTCAGCCGCTGCATGGGCGGCAGCTGCTCGGTGCCACTGGCGGCGTATGCGCGCCTAGACGGTGCGGTGCTGCATTTGGATGCTGCTTGGGGCGACCCTGAAGGCCGCGCGCCACTGGTGCGCGCCAGCGCCAGCGCCCACGCCATCACGCTAGATCAGGCCAATCAGCTGGGCGAAGGCGTGGCGGCGCAGCTGCGCGCTAACGGTGCGGGTTGAGCCAACTATCCCCCCACCATGCCATGAGCACTCCCAGCGTCATCGTCACCCGCCCGCAGCACGAAGCACAGCAGTGGGTCACGGCCTTGCAACAGCGCGGCATTGCGGCGCTGGCGCTGCCCTTGATTGGCATTGGCCCAGCACCTGATATGCCCGCGCTGTACGCCGTGCGCCAGCGCATCACCGACTACTGCGCCATCATGCTGGTCAGTGGCAATGCTGCGCAGCATTTTTTTGATACAAATACGGCTCTAGCCCTTACTGGTAAAGCGCTTGTAGCTATTAAAACAAGAGTATGGTCGCCCGGCCCTGGCACGGCGCAGACCTTGCAGCGCCTGGGTATTGCCGCAGCGCGCATCGACTGCCCGGCGCACGACGCAGTGCAGTTTGATTCGGAAGCGCTGTGGGCGCAGGTACAGGCGCAAATCACCGCTGGAGACCGCGTATTGATCGTGCGCGGAGCCGAAGCCGACGCACCAGCGCACGGCAGTGGGCGCGACTGGCTGGCGCAGCAAATTCAAGCGGCGGGCGGCCAAGTCGAGTTTGTCGTGGCTTACACGCGCAGCGCGCCGGTGTTGACGCCGGTGCAAATGGCGCAGGCCCAAGACGGCGTGCGCCAGGGCGCTTTGTGGCTGCTCAGTAGCTCGCAAGCGCTGGGGCATTTGTGCGCTGCTTTGCCACAACAAGACTGGCGCAGCGCCCGCGCTTTGGCCACGCACCCGCGCATTGCCCAAGCGGCGCGGGCAGCAGGTTTTGGTGCGGTGCATGAATGCCGCCCCGCGCTGGAAGACGTCGCGCTGGCGATAGAAGGTCTCTGCGCAGCAAGCGCCGCCCAAGCCTCCTAAAATTGCGCCCATGAGTTCTGCGCCTATCCCCGATATATCCACTCACAGCGCGCCAGCCAGTAGCAGCCGGGCGGGGCTGTATGTTGTCAGCGCGGTTGCGCTGGTGGGATTGGTCAGCAGCAGCCTGTTGTGGCAAAGATTGGGCACCATCCAAGAGCAACTGGCGCGCCAAAGCGCCGACAACGGTGCCCAGGCGATAGAAGCGCGCACCGTCGCCCGCCAAGCGCAAGAGCAGGTGATAGAGGCCTCGGCCCGCCTGACGGTGGCCGAAACCCGGCTAAGTGAAGTCGCCCTGCAACGCCACCAACTCGAAGAGCTGATGCAAAGCCTGTCGCGCTCGCGCGATGAAAACTTGGTGGTCGATGTCGAATCTGCCATCCGTGTGGCGCAGCAGCAAGCACAGCTCACCGGCAGTTTGGAGCCCTTGGTGGCAGCCCTGAAAAGCGCCCAACAGCGCTTTGAACGCGCCGCACAGCCGCGCTTGGCCCCAGTGCAGCGCGCCATTGGCCGCGACTTGGAGCGCCTGGGCAGCGCCAGCGTCAACGACACCACTGGCTTGCTGGCACAAATTGACGAACTGGTGCGCCAAGTCGACGACTTGCCGGTGCTCAACGCTGTAGCCCAAGCGGCAGCGTCTCGGCGCATGAACGCACGCACACAGACCAGCACCAGCACCGATAGCAGTCCTGCCAACGCAGGCGCAGCTTGGTGGCAAAGCGCCCTGCAGCGCGGCTGGGAAGTGCTGCGCGACGAAGCCCGGGGCTTGGTGCGCGTGAGCCGCATTGACCAGCCCGAAGCCATTTTGTTAGCGCCTGATCAAGTCTTTTTTCTGCGCGAAAACCTCAAACTCAAGCTGCTCAATGCCCGCTTAGGTATCTTGGCACGCCAATACGACTTGGCGCGCAGCGACTTGGCTGGCGCCACGGCAGCGCTGAACAAATACTTTGACCCGGCCTCACGCCGCACGCAAAACGCCGCCACCGTGCTGCAACAAGCCTACGCCCATATGAAAACCGCCGAGCTGCCGCGCTTGGAGGAAACCCTGTCCGCCTTGGCCACTGCGGCTGCTGGGCGCTAAAGCCTGCTAGGAATAGCCCCATGCGCGCTGCCCTTTGGTTTTTGGTTTTGTTTGGCGTGGCCGTGGCCTCGGCCCTGTTTGCGGGCAGCAACCAAGGCACGGTGACGCTGTTTTGGCCGCCGCACCGCATCGACTTGTCGCTAAATTTGGTGCTGCTGGTGCTGACACTGGGCTTTGTTACGCTGTACGCCGCTTTGCACGCCTTGGCCACGCTGCTGGCCTTGCCTCGGCGGGCGCGCCGTTGGCGTCTGCACCAAAAAGAGCGTGCCATGCACGCTGCCATGTTGGATGCGGTGGCGCTGTTCATGGCCGGACGTTTTTTGCGTTCGCGCAAAACCGCGCTGGAGTCGCTGACCCAAGAAGATGCCTTGGCCCAAGCCCAAGCCGATGTGCCGCACGCACGCCAATTGCGCGCCTTGGCGCATTTGGTGTCGGCAGAAGCCTCGCAGGCGCTGCAAGATCACCCGCAGCGCGAGCACCATCTACAGCAAGCCCTGCACTGCGCGCCCGAGCGCGGCACACAAAACGAGCGTGAGCTGCGCGAAGGTATACAAATGCGTGCGGTGTATTGGTCATTGGCCAACCGCGAGCCGCAGACTGCGCTGGACTGGCTGGCCAGCCTGCCGCAAGGTGCGGCGCGGCGCACGCTGGCGTTGCGTTTGCGGCTCAAAGCGGCGCGCCGTGCCCGCCACACGCAAAGCGCGTTGGAGACGGCGCGTTTATTGAACAAGCACCGGGCGTTTTCGCCCGAGGCTGGCGCAAGCATCGTGCGCGGGCTGGCGCTGGAGTTGATCAACGACGCCCGCGACCCGGCACAGTTGCAGCAAGCGTGGAAAATGCTCGACGCTGCCGAGCGCGCCATGCCTGACTTGGTGATCCATGCCGCGCAGCGCCTCATCCAGTTGGACGGTGACGCCGCCACGGCGCGCCAGTGGCTGCTGCCCATTTGGCAACAAATGGCCGACCACCCCAGCGCTCTGAGCGATCAGCAAGTCAGTCGGCTGGTGCGTGCCTTGGAAGCCGCCTTGGACGGCGTCGATAGCAGTTGGCTGGCACGTATGGAAGCGGCCGCACAAGCCCATCCGCGCGACACCCGCTTGCAATACTTGGCTGGCATGGCCTGCCTGAAACGCCAGTTGTGGGGCAAAGCGCAGCAATTGTTAACCCCATCGACGCAGCAACTGCCCGACGCCAGCCTGCGCCGCAGCGCTTGGCAACACCTGGCCGAGCTGGCCGAGCGGCGCGGCGACCGCGAGGCTGCGGCGCAGGCGTGGAAAAGCGCAGCGTTGGCTGCCAACGACTGAGCCTGTCTAGCGGTTGAGCGCGCCAAATGCGCTAAATACGCTAAATGCGTATGTAACTTCCTTTTTTCTTTTCTTTTCTTTATGTCTTCCTATCCCTCTTTTTATCGCCCCACTCGCTACAGCAGCACTGCTATTGTTTTGCACTGGCTGCTGGGACTGGTTGTGGTGGGGCTGCTGGGCATGGGCTTGTATATGACGGGACTGCCGTTTTCGCCGCAGCGCCTCAAGCTCTATAACTGGCACAAATGGGCGGGGATGGCCTTTTTGGGCTTGTCGCTGCTGCGCTTGCTGTGGCGCTTGACGCACCGCCCGCCCGCCTTGCCTGTCGCCATGGAGCAAGCCATGCCCGGCTGGCAAAAAGCGGCACACCACGGCACGCACCATGCCTTGTATGCGCTGTTCATCATCGTGCCGCTGATTGGTTGGGCCTATAGCTCGGCAGCTGGCTTTCCTGTGGTCTTCTTGGGACTGTGGCAACTGCCGGACTTTGTGCCGGTCAGCAAAGAGCTGGCCGCCGCCATCAAGCCGCTGCACAAAATTGGTGCTATCAGCCTGGCTGCTTTGGCGCTGCTGCACATTGGTGCTGCCCTGAAGCACCAATGGATTGACCGCGACGGCCTGCTGGCCCGGATGTCGCTGCGCAGCTGAACTGCGGCGCGCTGCCGCTTCTGGTCGTTTTTAGCCACTCTTTTGGCGGCGAAGAAGTTGCCAATCAACACGCCGCGCAGGCAAATGATGGCTTCTGTTTTTGACATCCTCCCCGCCCTAAAGGACGGGGATTCCTGCTGCCAGATGGCGCAGCACCTACCCAGCCCAACCCGCGCCTACCGCCTGATACAGCGTGGCGCTGTTTTGCAGGCGCTGTGCTTGGGCGGCGGCCAGTTGGCTGCGCACTTGCTGCGCTTGTTGCTGCGCTAACAGCAACTGCACGTAGCTGGCCGCGCCCAGGCGATATTGCTGCTGCACGGCCTGCCAGCTGCCTTGCGCCGCTGCGTCGGCTGCAGCCAGCGAGGCCAGCGCTTGCGCGTCGTTGTCCACCCGGTGCAGGGCGTCGGCGACGCTGCGCAGGGCGTCCAGCACCACGCTTTGGTAGTGCGCGGCGGCGGCGTCTATGGCGGCCAGTGCAGCGCGTTTTTCTGCTGGCAGGGCGGGGTTAAACAGCGGCTGCGTCAGCTGGCCAAGCAAGCCCCACACCGCCGCGCCGCTGCCAAACAGCGCGCCGGTACTGAGCGCTTGCGTGCCCAGCTGGGCGCTGAGGTTGATTTGCGGATATGCCCGCGCCACGGCCACGCCGTAGTCGGCGCTGGCGGCGTGCAGCAGCGCTTGTGCGCCTTGGATGTCGGGGCGCTGGCGCAGCAATTCGGATGGAATCGTCAGCGGCAGCGCGCTGGGCAGCTGAAAACTCGCCAGCGTGAACTGCGCCAGCGCTTGCGCTGCGGGTGCGCCCGGTGCCAGCCCGACCAGCGTGGCCAGCAGGTGGCGGCTTTGCTGGTGTTGCTGGCGCAGCAGCGGCAAACCGGCGCGGGTTTGCTCCAGTTGGGACTCCAGCGCCAGCACTTCGCTGTGGGCGGCTTGGCCCAAGCGCAGGCGCTCGCCAGCCAGTTGCCACTGTGCTTGTTGCGTGTCGATGATGGCTTGCAGCGCCTCGATTTGTGCCGCCCAGCGCGCTTGCGTGATGGCGGTTTGCGCCACGCTGGCAGCCAGATTCAGGCGCGCGGCTTGGTGTTGGTAGCGCTGGTAGTTGGTGCGTGCGCCCAAGGCTTCTAGCGCACGCCGGTTGCCGCCAGAAATGTCCAGCGTGTAGCGCAGGCCGATGCTGGCGCTGTATTGGTCAAAGCTGCGCCCGTCGCCCGTCAAGCCTTGCGCGCTGGGCGAGGTGTGCTGGCGCCCGGCACCGGCGCTGGCATCGACGCGCGGCAGTTGGGTGGCGCTGGCCTGCGCTGACTGCGTTGCTTGCGCTTGGCGCAGCGTCGCTTCGGCAGCGGCCAGGGTCGGGCTGGCGGCCAGGGCTTGCGCGATCAGCGCGTCCAGCGCGGGCGCGCCCAACTGCTGCCACCACGGCGCGGACAAGTCCACGCCAGCACTAAAGTGCTGCGCCCCACCCAACGCCGTCGCTGCGCTGGCGGTGTGCGTTGGCAAAGGGGCAAACAGCACCGCCGCATCACTGGGCGCAGCCGGGGCTTGAAAGTCTGGGCCAGCGGCGCAGCCCACCAGCAGCGCAGCCGCGCACGCGGCCACAGTCCATCGAAAACCGGTCGGTGTCGTCATAGAGCAAATCCTCATGCAAAGCTGCGGCCTTGGCCCGCTTCCTCGTGGGTGACGCCGTCGCGGATGTGGTAAATCCGCTTGAAGGTCGGG
Organism: uncultured Simplicispira sp.; assembly: GCA_903882725.1. GTDB lineage: Bacteria > Pseudomonadota > Gammaproteobacteria > Burkholderiales > Burkholderiaceae_C > Simplicispira. The sequence continues at coordinate 121 of CAIRYF010000425.1, read as the reverse complement.
ATGATTTTTTCGTCGTGGGTCACAACGATAACGGCGGTTTGAAACTGCTGCGCCATGTCGTTCAAGATGCGAATCACCGCCAAGGCGCGCGCGCTGTCGAGCGGCGCGGTCGGCTCGTCGG
>CAIRYF010000424.1 GCA_903882725.1 uncultured Simplicispira sp. | reverse complement strand
TGGCGGCGGTGTTGGCGCGCTGAGGATTTATGTCGTGCAAGCTACGGGGCTAACGTGGGTAGCAAACCGCACCGGTGGAGGTAGTCCAGCACCTGCGCCACACACGCCGCCAATGGCTGTGTGGCGGTGTCCACCGTCAAAGTGATCACCCCAGCATCCACCATCAGCTTGGCTACCTCGCCAATGCGGCGAATATTCTCGGTGCGGTCAGCGGCTGAAAAGCCCAAGTCAACACACAAACCGTGGCGCACGTTATCGCCGTCCAGAACATAGGTGCGGCAATCCATGGCATACAAGCTATCTTTTTTGAACTAATTGATGCTGCGGCTGCGGCTGCGCAGCTTGCGCTGAGATTTTTTCTGCTTCTGCTTCTGCTGAGAAAATTTTGTCAGAGGGACAAACAACATTGCGAAAGTGGATGCTGAAAGCATTGCCTTTTATCTCGCCGCGCTCGGTCTGGTGCGTTAGGCGCTGGTAGCTGATAGATGCGCCGTGGCGCTCGCACAGTTCGCGGCAGATGTATAGGCCTAGGCCGCTGGAGCGGCTCTCGGACGAAAAGAACGGCTCAAACAAATGGCGCTCCACCGATTGATCCATCGGCGCGCCGTCGCTCCACACCTGCACGCTGACTTGGCCTGAAGGTGTTACGCCAGTGGCCAACTGCAGCGATTGGGGTGTGCCGCTGCGGTAGCGCAAGGCGTTGTCCAGCAAGTTAAACAACACCCGGCGCAGGTGCTCAGGGTCGAATTCGACCTGTGTCTCGACGGCGTTAAGGCTGACTTGGGCTGCGCGTTGTGCTGGGTCGTGCTGATGCCAGTCGTGCCAGATGTGTGCCACAGCCTCATCAAGGGGCACTGTGCTGGCGCTGCTGCGGCCAGTTTGGTGCCGTACCCGGGCAATATTGAGAATTTCTTCAGTAATGCGTATCAGGCGCTCGGCGTTTTTTTGCACCATGTCCGACAGGTGTTTGTGCGCTGGTGTATGCAGCTCATCATTCAACAGCGCGTTAGCTTGCACGATGGCGGCCAGCGGGTTGCGAATTTCGTGCGCCACAGCGGCTGACATACGCCCCATGGCAGCGAGTTTTTCTGTGCGCAGGCGCGCCTCCATTTCGCGCAGGTCGTGCAAAAACATCACACACAAGCGCTCGCAGCTGCGTTCATCTGTAGCTGCGTTGGGGGCGGTAAGCCAAGTGCGTATATGCAGACTGATGGGGCTGTGGCCAAGCCATAGCAAGCTGGCATCTGCCGCTTGCGGGACGCTTTGCTCAAAGGTGCGCCGTGCCAGCGCTAGCAGCGGCTGCCAAACTTCGGTCTGTGTGAGCGAGAACGGCAGCGCCGTGCTGCCGGCAGTGCCCAGCAACTGCAGCCCCGCTGGGTTGGCCACGCGCACGGTGTGCGCCGCATCGACCACCAGTACGCCATCGCTCAGGTTTTGCATCACCAGCGCGCTGACTTGGCTTTGCATCAGTGCCGTTTGTTGGCTGTGCTGTGCCAAACGCTGCTCGCGCACCAAGTGCGCAGCCAAATGGTGTACCAAAAATCCCACAACAAAGTAGCCAGTACCCGTCAGCGCCGACTGCAGATAGTGTGGGGTGGCGTCGCTGCCACTTTCCACACCCAGCCACCACGCCCAGGCCAGCAGCAGCAGCGTGGCCGCTGCCGTAGTGCCCAGCGCCAGCGTGAGCGAGCCCAGCACTGCGGCCATCAAAATCGGCAGGCCAAGCAGCGGTGTGAAATTGAGTCCCCCGGTGTGCAGCACCTGCAATGCACATACCGCCAGCAAATCAACGCCAATAGACGGCAACCACTGTGGCCCAGCCCAGGGTGGCGGTACCGCCGCATGGCTCCACCAGCGCAGCAGCACGGTGGCCACCAAATAGCTCAGGGTGACGGCCAGATCTAGCTTAGGGGCGCTTTGATTCAGTGCTTGGCCTAGAACTTGCAGTGTCAGCAAGGTCAGGGCAATCATGACGCGGCCAGTTAAAAACCCATGCCAAAGGCGTAAAAAAGGCTGGTCTTCAGGCTGCATCGCGGCGTTGGTGCTCGGTGCAGCAATAGCAGTGCTCGCCGTGGGTCAGTGCTTCAGAGCGTGGCAGGTGCAGGCCGCAGTGCTGGCAGGCCACCATGTCCTGTGGTGGCGGCAGGGGTGGCCGTGGTGGTGAGGGGCGCCGAGGCGGCGCGCTGGGGCGGTTTTGGCTGCGCCAAACGCCGTACACCACCGCCAGCACCAACAACAACACCACATATTTCACAAGCCGCGCTCCAACAGCACTTCTAGAACAAAACGCGAGCCGACGTAGGCCAGTAGCAGCAGCAAAGCGCCGACGTACAACATACGCCGGGCGGTGCGCCCGCGCCAGCCAAAGCGCCAGCGCCCCAGCAGCAAAGCGGCAAAAGCAATCCACGACAGCACCGAAAACACTGCTTTGTGATCCCAGCGCCAAGCGCGGCCATACAGCGTCTCGCCAAACAGCAAGCCAGCCACCAGCGTGGCGGTCAGCAAGACAAAACCGGCGGTGACGAAGCGAAAGATCAAGCGCTCTAGCGTCAGCAGCGGCATACCGCTGTTGGGGTCAACACCCAAACGCATACGGCGCTCGGCACGGCCCATGATGGCACCATGCACCACGGCAGCGGCCAACAGGCCGTAGCAGGCAATGCCCAAGGCCAAGTGCAGCGCCAGCCACGGCGAGGCACTGCTGTGCAGCGGCTGGCCTGGAAACAGCAGCGCCAGCAACACCGCTAGGGCACCCAGCGCAGCCAGCGTGCAGCGCGCCTGCAATTGGGGAAACAACTGGCGCTCAACGCCGTACACCGTCAGTACCAGCCACGCGGTAATGGACAAGGCCGGTGCAAAGCCAAAATGCGCCACCCCGCCAACCATGCTCCACGCCAGTGCAGCCGCGTGTAACACCCACGCTATGGATAAAGCCACACGGGCGATGCCAGCCTGCAAGCGTGCCGCAGCCAACGCGGGCACTGCATACGCTACGGCGGCGGCCAGTCCAAGCAGCAGACTGAGCGGGGATGCACTGGGTAAAATCATGGGTCACAGTTTACCTTTTGCCTGCTGCCTGCAGCTGGCACCACACCCAGCCAACCCGCCTGCCAGCCACCCACTGGCGGCCGCCTACCCGGAAATCAGACATGGCCTCCGCCCTTACCGACAAACTCTCGCGCCTCGTCAAGGAGATGCGTGGCCAGGCCCGTATCACCGAGTCCAACGTCCAAGATATGCTGCGCGAAGTGCGCATGGCGCTGCTTGAAGCCGACGTCGCCCTGCCCGTGGTGCGTGACTTTATTGCCCGCGTCAAAGAAAAAGCGCTGGGCGAAGAAGTCCTTGGCTCGCTCAAGCCCGGGCAAATGCTGGTCAGCATCGTCAACCGCGAACTGACGGCGACGATGGGCGAGGGCGTCAGCGACATCAACCTCAACGCCCAGCCACCCGCCGTCATCTTGATGGCCGGTTTGCAAGGTGCGGGCAAAACAACCACCACCGCAAAATTAGCCAAGCATCTGATCGAAAAGCGCAAGAAGAAGGTGCTGACCGTCTCGGGCGACGTCTACCGCCCGGCGGCGATTGAACAGCTCAAAACCGTCACCAAGCAGGCCGGTGCCGAGTGGTTCCCCAGCACGCCCGATCAAAAACCACGCGACATCGCCATCGCCGCCTTGGACTACGCCAAAAAGCACTATTTTGATGTGCTGCTGGTCGATACCGCTGGCCGCTTGGCGATTGACGAAGTGCTGATGCAGGAAATCAAAGACCTGCACGCCATCTTGAAACCCGTCGAGACGCTGTTTGTGGTCGATGCCATGCAGGGTCAAGACGCCATCAACACCGCCAAGGCGTTCAAAGAAGCGCTGCCACTGACCGGCATCGTTTTAACAAAGCTAGATGGCGACTCGCGCGGCGGCGCAGCGCTGTCGGTGCGGCAAATTACCGGTGCGCCGATCAAATTTGCTGGCACCAGCGAAAAGCTCGACGGACTGGAAGTGTTTGACGCCGAGCGCCACGCTGGGCGCATTTTGGGCATGGGCGACATCGTTGCGTTGGTTGAACAAGTCGTCGCAGGTGTCGATATGGAGGCAGCGCAAAAGCTGGCCGCCAAAGTCAAAAGCGGCAGCGGTTTTGATCTGAATGATTTTTTGGGCCAGATTCAGCAAATGAAACAAATGGGCGGCTTGTCCAGCCTGATGGACAAACTGCCCGCCCAAATGAGCGCCAAAGCCGGCCAGATGGACATGGACAAGGCTGAAAAAGACATCAAGAGAAAGGAAGGCATCATCCAAAGCATGACCGCGCTAGAGCGGCGCAAGCCCGAACTCATCAAAGCCACGCGCAAAAAACGCATCGCAAGCGGCGCTGGCGTGCAGGTGCAAGAAGTCAACCGCCTGCTCAAAGAGTTTGAGCAAATGCAAGGCATGATGAAAAAAATGAAGGGCGGCGGCCTGATGAAGATGATGAAGAAGATGGGCGGCATGAAAGGCATGGGCGGTATGCCCAAGATGCCTTTTTAAGCGGCCAGCAAGCGCTCTTAAAATAAGATTTTGTTGTTGATGTCATCAGGAGTTTTTTGTGGATAACACCCTCTCCGCTGCCGAGTTGGCCCTGCGCGAAGCCGCCCGCGAATACCACCGTAGCCCCCAGCGCGGCAAAATTGCGGTCAACCCGACCAAGCCGCTGTCAAACCAGCGCGACCTGTCGCTGGCCTACTCGCCCGGCGTCGCCTACCCCTGCCTGGACATCCAAGCCGACCCCTCGTTGGCGTTTGACTTCACGGCGCGCGGCAACCTCGTCGGCGTCGTCACCAACGGTACGGCAGTGTTGGGGCTGGGCAACATTGGCCCGCTGGCCAGCAAGCCGGTAATGGAAGGCAAAGGCTGCTTGTTCAAGAAATTTGCTGGCGTCGATGTATTCGATATCGAGCTGGCCGAAAACGACCCCGACAAGCTCATCGACATGATTGCCGCGCTAGAGCCCACCTTGGGCGGCGTTAATTTGGAAGACATCAAAGCGCCCGAGTGCTTCTACATCGAGCGTGAGTTGAGCAAGCGCATGAACATTCCGGTGTTCCACGATGACCAGCACGGCACGGCGATTATTTCCAGCGCCGCGCTGCTCAACGCGCTGGAGCTGGTTGGCAAAGACATTGGCAGCGTCAAAATCGCCGTCTCTGGTGCTGGTGCAGCGGCGCTGGCCTGCGTCAACGTCATGGTCGGCTTGGGCGTGAATATCCAAAACGTCTTTATGTGCGATTCCAAAGGCGTGGTCTACGAAGGCCGCCCCGGCGGTTACGACGAATCCAAAGCCCGCTTTGCACAAAAGACCCAAGCGCGCACCATGGCCGATGCGGTCGATGGTGCCGACGTATTTTTGGGCTGCTCGGCACCGGGCGTGCTGACGGCGGAGATGGTCAAGACCATGGCCGACAAGCCGATCATCTTGGCGCTGGCCAACCCCGAGCCAGAGATTCGCCCCGAGCTGGCCAAAGCTGTGCGCCCAGACTGCATCATGGCGACGGGCCGCTCGGACTACCCGAACCAGGTCAATAACGTTCTGTGCTTTCCCTATATTTTCCGGGGTGCGCTCGATTGCGGTGCCACCAAAATCACCGAGCAGATGAAGCTGGCCTGTGTGCGCCAAATTGCCGATTTGGCCAAAGAAGAGATGAGTCCAGAAGTGGCCGCAGCCTACGTCGGCAAAGAACTGCGCTTTGGCCCTGATTACTTGATTCCGACCCCGTTTGACTCGCGCCTGATTTTGCGCATTGCCCCGGCAGTGGCCCAAGCGGCGGCGGAGTCGGGCGTGGCCACGCGCCCGATTCAGGACATGGACGCTTACCGCGACAGCCTGTCACGCTTTGTCTACCAAACCAGTATGTTCATGCGCCCGGTGTTTGCCACCGCCAAGGCCAACCTCAAGCGCATTGCCTATGCCGAAGGCGAAGACGAACGCGTGCTGCGCGCCGCCCAAACTGCCATCGACGACGGCTTGGCCAAGCCTATCTTGATTGGCCGTCCCGCTGTTATCCAAGCGCGCATTGCTGCTGCTGGCCTGCGTCTACAGCCCGGCGTTAACGTCGAAGTGTGCGACCCGGACGATGACCCGCGCTTTCGTCAATACTGGGAAACCTATCACCGCCTGATGGGGCGCAACGGCGTCACGCCCGACGCGGCCAAGGCGGCAGTGCGCCGCTCCAACACCCTGATTGCCGCGCTGATGGTGCGCATGGGTGATGCTGATGCCATGCTGTGTGGACTGGTCGGCAAATTTGACGGCCACATCGTCCACGTCCAATCGGTGCTGGGTCTGAAACAAGGTGCGCCCGGCTTGGCTACCCTGAACGCGCTGATGCTAGAAAAGCACACCCTGTTCATCGCTGACACCTATATCAACGAAGACCCCGACGCCGAACTGCTGGCCAGCATTGCGCTGATGGCGGCTGAAGAAGTGCAGCGCTTTGGCGTACCGGCCAAAGTGGCGTTTTTGTCGCACTCGATGTACGGGTCGTCCAGCCGTCCTTCGGCCCTCAAAATGCGCAAAGCGCGCGACTTGTTCGTGGCTGCTGCGCCGCACATTGAGTGCGACGGCGAAATGCACGGCGACGCGGCGCTGTCTGAAGCGGTGCGCGGTCGCATCGTCGAGGAAGGTACTTTGCACGGTGAAGCCAATGTACTGATCTGCCCCAACTTGGATGCAGCCAACATCTTGTTCAACGTGCTCAAGACCACCGGTGGCCACGGCACCACCATCGGCCCGATCTTGCTGGGTTGCTCTGCGTCAGCCCATGTGCTGACGCCATCATCGACCGTGCGCCGCGTGCTCAACATGACGGCGCTGGCCGCTGCTGACGCTGCAGCAAACCAGCCAAGCTAAAGCATTTATTGCCAGCACTTGACTCTACTTATTGCCAGCAACCCCACAAATTGCCAGTGGGGCCGCTGGCAGGCGGCTAGAATACGCGCTTGCCATTCGGAGGTTTGGGTGAGTGGTTTAAACCAGCAGTCTTGAAAACTGCCGACGGGAAACTGTCCGTGAGTTCGAATCTCACAGCCTCCGCCACTTTTGGGCCGCGCCGAATATGCCGCACTGTTGACTCACTGCCGCGCAAAAAATATCCCCGTCATCACCAAGCCCGTCGCCACGATGCCCCAGCGCAGCCACAGCGCTGGGATACGCCGCGCCACGCGGGCACCGCCGTAGCCGCCAGCGGTGGCGGCCAGCATCATCAGCAGGGCGTAGCGCCAATTGACCACGCCGCCAACGGCGTACACCGCCACCGCAATCGCCGTCAGCAGGGCAGAGACCCAATTTTTCAGGCCGTTCATGGCGTTGAGCTGGGTTTGGCCCAGCAGGCCAAACAGCGCCAGCAGCAAGATGCCTAAGCCGCCGTTGAAATAGCCACCGTAGACAGCCACGGCCAGTACGCCAAAGGTGGCTTTGGCGGTGGAAGATTGGCCACCCACCAGCAAGCGGCGCAGTTGCGGGCCAAAGGCCAACAAAATGGTGGCGGCCAGCAGCAGCCATGGCACAACGATAGAAAACACCTCGTTCGAGGTCACCAGCAGCAGGCCCGCGCCGACAGCGCCGCCCATCAACGACAGCACCACCAACAGCCGCATTGACAAGCCGGGCGGCGCAGAGGTGTCCTCTCTAAAGCCCCACGCGCCCGCCGCGTAGCCGGGCAGCAGCGCCACGGTGCCGGTGGCGTTGGCAATCACCGGCGGCACGCCGACAAATACCAGCGCTGGCAGCGTCAAAAAGCTGCCGCCCCCGGCAACGGCGTTCAAGGCACCAGCAACAAAGGCGGCGCTCAGGAGCAGGGTGATGTCAAACATTGCAGTGCGCAGTCAAGCGGCATAAGGGTCGGCAAAGCCCAAACCGGTGAGGATGTCGCTCTCGTAGGCTTCCATCTCTTGCGCATCGGCCTCGCTGGTTTCGTGATCCCAGCCCTGGGCGTGCAGGGTGCCGTGAACCAGCAGGTGGGCGTAGTGCTCGGCCAGGGTTTTGTTTTGCTCGGCGGCTTCGCGGGCGACCACTGGCGCGCACAGCACCAAGTCGGCGGTGACGATGGGCGCTTGCGTGTAGTCAAACGTCAGCACGTTGGTGGCGCAGTCTTTGTGGCGATAGTCGCGGTTGAGCTGGCGGCCTTCGGCTTCATCGACGATGCGCACGGTGATTTCGGCGTCCAGCGCCAGCGCGTGGCGTATCCAGCGCGTGACTTGGTGGCGCGCCAGGACGGCGCGATGTTCGGCCACGCCATCAAAGCGGGCAAATTGCAGCGAGAGCGTGAGGGCGGACAGGGGCATTGTGAGAGCGTTTTTAAGTTTTTTTGGGTTTTTTTGGTGTTTTTGTATTTGATCCTTTAGTCTTTTACCTCTAAAATAGTTAATCGTTCTGTAATCTGGGTT
>CAIRYF010000423.1 GCA_903882725.1 uncultured Simplicispira sp. | reverse complement strand
TGGTCGCGGATTTCGCCGACCATGATGATGTCTGGGTCTTGGCGCATCAGGGCGCGCACGCCCTCGGGGAAATCAAAATCAATCTGCGGTTGCACTTGGGTTTGGTTAAAGCTCGGCTCGATCATTTCAATCGGGTCTTCGATGGTGCTGACGTTGACCGCCTCGGTCGCCACGCGCTTGAGCGTCGAATACAGCGTTGAGGTTTTGCCCGATCCGGTCGGCCCGGTCACCAAAATCACGCCGTGCGGGCGCGCAATCAGCTGCTCCCAGCGCTGCGCATCGTGTGGCGAAAAGCCCAGCGCGTCCAAATCTTTCAGCGCCGTATCCGGGTCAAAAATACGCATCACCATCTTTTCGCCAAACGCCGTAGGCAGCGTAGCCAAGCGCATTTCGACCTCATCGCCGCGCTGGTTGCGCGTTTTGATGCGCCCGTCCTGCGGGCGGCGGCGCTCGACCACGTCCATGCGCCCCAGCAGCTTGACGCGCGCCACCATCGCCGCCATCACCCCCAGCGGCATTTGGTAGACCGGGTGCAACACGCCGTCAATGCGAAAGCGGATCACGCCCTGCTCGCGCCGGGGCTCCAAGTGGATGTCGCTGGCGCGCTGGTCAAAGGCGTATTGCCACAGCCAATCGACCACCTTGACCACGCCTTGGTCGTTGGCATCGAGTTGTTTGCTGGTTTTGCCCAGCTCGACCAACTGCTCAAAACTGCTGGCACTCAGCGTGCCCGAGGTTTTTTGCGCATTGCGCACCGACTTGGCCAGCGCAAAAAACTCCACCGTGTAGCGCTGAATATCCAGCGGATTGACCAGCACCCGGCGCACCGTGCGGCGCGCTTGGCGCTCGACCTCGGCCACCCAGTCGGTAATAAACGGCTCGGCGGTGGCGACGACCAACTCGTGCGTGCTCACCTGCACCGGCAGCACCTTGTGGCGCTCGGCGTAGCTGGCGCTCATGGTGTCGGCCACTTTGCCGACATCGACCCGCAACGGGTCGATGCGCAGATAGTCCAATCCGACGCGCGTGGCCAAATATTCGGTCAGCGCTTCGATGTCCAGCGGTTTGCCATCACTGGCGCGCGCCATCGCTACGCTGGCCAAGCGCACCAGCGGGTGCTGGCTGCTCTCAGCCTGCGAGCAACGCGCCACCGTGCGCTGCGCTTCTTCGGCGTCAATCACGCCGTCTTCGCGCAGCCAATCGACAATCCGGCGCCATTGCAGCGGGCCGACAAAAGAAGATGCAGCTTGGGCAGTCATATCGTCAGATCGCTAACGGCTTAAAAATTCGCACCCATTTGGCTGCGGGCAAATCCCAGCGTGCTTGAATTGCCTCGCCACGCGCTTGCAGCTCGGCACGCTTAAGCGGCTGGGGCGTGCGCAGCGCCAGCACCACCGCATTGCCCTCGCGTGTGGGCTTAAAAACCCACACCGCATCTTCGCCAAACACGGTGGCGATTTTTTCGAGGCTCTCGCCATAGCTGGCAGCGCGGCCAAACAGGTTCACCGTCATGGCACCCTCGTCGGTCAGCAGTGCGCGGCAATCGGCATAAAAGTCAGCGCCGTCGAGTACCGGCGCAGCCGCGTTGTCGTCGTACAAATCGACCGCCAGCGCGTCCACCGTGGCGCGCCACTCGGGGCTGCGAATTTCTTGGCCGGCATCGGCCAGCACCACGCGCAGCAGCGGCCCATCGGGCGGCAGCTTGAACCCCGAGCGGCACACCGCCAGCACCTGCGGATTGAGTTCGATGGCGGTGCTGCACATCCGCAGCTTTTTGTGGCAAAACTTCGTGATTGCCCCGGCCCCCAGCCCTAGCTGCATGGCATGGCGTGCGGACACGCTGGCTGGCTCGACAAACAGCAGCCAAGCCATCATGCGCTGCACATATTCCAGCTCAATCTCAAACGGCTCTTTCATCCGCATCGAGCCCTGAATCCATGGCGTGCCCAAGTGCAAATGACGCACATCGCCTTCTTCAGAGACATTGACTTCAGGCAGGCCCAAAACGGGCGCGGTGGTGGTTTTTTTGCTGCGGATCATGCGGTTTCAGTTTTCATCAGACAGCTTCAGCCCAAGCGCGCTTGGTGGCGGGCAATTTGCGCACGCACCTGCACCGGGGCAGTGCCGCCCAAGGTGCTGCGCGCATTCAGCGAGCCGCGCAGACTGAGTACCTCGTAGACGTCTTTTTCAATATCTGGGTGAAAGCCTTGCAGCACCGCCAGTGGCAACTCCGACAAATCGCAGGCGTGCGATTGCGCCGCTTTGACGGCGTGGGCCACGGTTTCGTGCGCGTCGCGAAACGGCAGGCCTTTTTTGACCAAATAGTCGGCCAAGTCGGTGGCGGTGGCATAGCCCTTTTTGGCCGCATCTTCCATCGGCTGCGGGTTGACGGTGATGCCGCCTTCTTTTTGTCCCGTGGCCGGGTTGAGCTGGCCGCCGACCATTTCGGCAAAGATGCGCAGTGTGTCTTTGAGCGTGTCCACGGTGTCAAACAGCGGCTCTTTGTCTTCTTGGTTGTCTTTGTTGTAGGCCAACGGCTGGCCCTTCATCAGCGTGATCAAGCCCATCAGGTGGCCGACGACGCGACCGGTTGTGCCGCGTGCCAACTCGGGCACATCGGGGTTTTTCTTCTGCGGCATGATGGAAGAGCCGGTGGTAAAGCGGTC
>CAIRYF010000422.1 GCA_903882725.1 uncultured Simplicispira sp. | reverse complement strand
CATAAGCTTCAGACTTGAGGCCAGCGTTGACCACCACGTGGTTATGTTCGATACGAACCACTTCAGCGGTGATCACTTCACCTGTGCGCATTTCTGAGCGCTTCAGGGATTCTTCAAAAAGGGCGGCAAAAGATTCAGACATGTATTTCCTTGCCACTGACAGGTTTGCGGCGACACGATTGCCGCTGCTTCAAAGACTGTCGGTGGTGGTTTGCTATGTGGCGGATACCACGGGTTAAGTTAAAAAAGAACCACATTGCCTAGCGCTGCGGTGCGGCGCAGGCGGTGCGGGCCTAGGGGTGAGGCATGGAGCCCCGGGGTTAGCCTGGCACGCGGGGCGTGAAAGGCTGGCGCTGCTGCCACAGGTCTAACACTTGGCTGACGGACTGTTCGATGGTCAGGGCAGAGTTGTCTTGGGCAATGGCGTCTTGTGCTGGCTTTAAGGGCGCTGCGCTGCGAGAAGTATCGCGGGCGTCGCGCGCCTGAAGGTCGGCCAAAAGGTCTGCCATTTTAGCGGGCAAACCTTTGGCAATCAACTGTTTATAGCGCCGCTGGGCACGGCATTGGGCGCTGGCGCTCAGGAATAGCTTGAGCGGCGACTGCGGAAAGATGACGGTGCCCATGTCGCGCCCGTCGGCCACCAGGCCCGGCAGGCGCTGAAAACTGTGCTGTAACGCCACCAGTGCGGTGCGCACGGCAGGCAGCGCCGACACGCGCGAGGCGTTCATGCCGGCTTCTTCGGTGCGAATCGCGTCAGTAACGTCTTCGCCGGCCAGCAGCACGCGCTCGCCCTCAAAACGCACGTCCAATTGCTCGGCCAGGGTGGCGATGGCGCTTTCGTGCGCTGCGTCCAGTGCCAAGCCGGCGCGGGTCGCCGCCAGCGCCGTGATGCGGTAGAGCGAGCCAGAGTCCAAAAAAACATAACCCAACTGCTGCGCCACGGCCGCTGCCACCGTGCCTTTGCCCGAGGCGCTGGGGCCGTCGATGCAAATGACCGGAATGTGCGCGGACGCGGTCTGCACCACCGAAAACAGCGCTTCAAAATAATCGGGGAAGGTTTTAGCGACGCACTGCGGGTCTTCAATGCGCACCGGCAGGCCCGCCGGATTGAAGGCGGCCAGCGAAAAGCACATGGCAATCCGGTGGTCGTCGTAGGTGTGGATGCTGGCGGCGCGCCAGTCGGCAGGCGTGGCTGGGGGTGTGACGCGGATAAAGTCAGCGCCTTCTTCGACGCTGGCGCCGAGCTTGCGCAGCTCAGTGGCCATCGCCGCAATGCGGTCGGTTTCTTTGACGCGCCAGCTGGCAATGTTACGCAGCGTGGTGGTGCCGTTGGCGTACAGCGCCATCACTGCCAGCGTCATTGCCGCGTCGGGGATGTGGTTGCAGTCCAGGTCGATGGCTTGCAGCGGCCAGCTGCCGCGCTGGATGTGCAGCCAGTTAGACCCGCCGGTGATGTCTGCACCCATAGCGCGTGCGGCCTCGACAAAGCGGATATCGCCTTGGATGGAATCGAGCCCCACACCCACAATTTTGATACCTTTTATGCCATTTTGGCCTGCAGCCCTTGCTGCGATTGCGCCAGCAGCTATGAAATAACTAGCAGATGAGGCATCGGACTCAACATGGATATCGCCCGGCGATTGGTACTGGCTGCCAGCTGCAATGGTGAAGCGCTGCCAGTTGTCGTGGCGCACGGTGATGCCAAAGCGCTCTAGCAGTTGCAGTGTGATGTGGATGTAGGGCTTGGAGATCAACTCGCCCACCACTTCGATGTGTACATCTTGCTGCGTCGCTGCCAGCGGCAAGGCCATCAGCAGAGCGGTCAAAAATTGGCTGGAGACATCGCCGCGCACGCGAATCGGTGCGTCCAGCGACAGCGCAGGCACGCCGCTGGCTTGGTTAATGCGCAGCGGCGGGTAGCCGTCGTTGCCCATGTAGTCAATTTGGCAGCCGAGTTGGCGCAGCGCATCGACCAAATCGCCAATCGGACGCTCGTGCATTCGGGCTATGCCGCTCAGGGTGTATTGGCCGCCCAGCAAGGCCAGTGCGGCGGTCAGCGGGCGCATGGCGGTGCCAGCGTTGCCCAAGAAAATCGGCGCGCACGTTGCCGGTGGCTGGCCGCCCAAGCCCGTGATGCGGGCCTCGGTAGCGTTTTCTTCGACGGTGCAGCCGAGCTGGCGCAGCGCGTCCAGCATGACGCGGGTGTCGTCGCTGGCCAACAAGTCGTGGACGGTGGTGGTGCCGCTGCTCAGGGCCGCTAGCAGCAACACACGGTTGGAGATGCTTTTGGAGCCGGGTAAATGCACGCTGCCAGCAGCAGTTTCCAGGCAAGGAAGGTCAAGAAAGGGAATACTGAACATCGCAAACAGGGGGTTATCGGTGCGTGCTGGACTTTTGCGTGCTCATGCGCCAGTGGGTGCGGGTTTCGCTGGCCAGCGTGATCATGTCTTCAATCGACTGGGCGCTGTCGCTGCGCATGGCGTTTTCAAACTGCTTGAGCGCTTGCTGAAACAGCTGCGTTTGCGTCAACAGCTCTTCGCGGTTGGCCAGCAAAATGTCGCGCCACACTTTGGGGTCGCTGGCGGCAATGCGGGTGAAGTCGCGAAACCCAGGGCCGGCGAGTGACAGAAAATCTTCCGCTTGTGGCTGACCGGAGATGCTGTTCATCAACGAAAAAGCCAGCAAATGCGGCAAATGGCTGACGGCGGCAAAAGCCGCATCGTGTGATTCGGGCGACATACTGCTGACGCGGCAACCCAGCGCCGTCCACACATCTTGCGCTTTTTGCAGCTGTGCCGTCAGGGTGCGCTCGGTGGGTGTCAGGATGACTTGGCGGCCCTCATACAGGGTGGCATCGGCGTGCTCCACACCAGAAACTTCGCGCCCGGTGATGGGGTGGGCCGGCACAAACGAGCCAACTTGATCGCGCAATGCACGCCGGGCGGCCTGCACCACATCGACCTTGGTTGAACCTACATCCATGACCAGCATTTGCGGCGTAATCAGGTGTTTGATGGCCTTGAGGGCGGACTCAGTGGCCGAGACTGGCACGGCAATCAACACAATATCGGCCCCAGCTACGGCCAGCAGGGCTGAGGGCGCTTCAACGTCGATCACGCCCAGCTGGCGTGCGCGGTCGGTGGTGGAGGGCGATTTGCTGTAACCGACCACGCGCTTGACCAGACCGGCGCGCTTGAGCGCCAGCGCAAACGATCCACCCATCAGGCCGCAGCCAATCAAACCCAATTGTTCAAACATTCTGTGCTCTTGCTGTGCGAAAGTGGTTTATGGCGTCACTGGGTAGGTACCCAGCACTTTGTAGAACGCGCACAGGCCGCGCAGTTCGGTCAGCGCGGCGCTGACGTGGGGCTGGCTGGGGTGGCCTTGGATGTCGATATAAAAATAATATTCCCACTGGCCAGTGCGTGCCGGGCGCGATTCAAAGCGCGTCATCGAGACGCCGTGCTTTTTCAGCGGCACCAGCAGGTCATGCACTGCGCCGGGCTCGTTGGGCACCGAGACGATCAGGCTGGTGCAGTCGCGCGCCGAGGGCGGCGGCGTGTCCAGCGTGTGCGGCAGGCAAATGACGGCAAAGCGCGTGCGGTTGTAGGCCTCGTCCTGAATCGCGTGGGCAACGATGTGCAGGCCAAACTGCGTGGCAGCGCGCTCGCTGGCCAGCGCCGCCCACGCGGGGTTGGTGGCCGCCAAGCGCGCGCCTTCGGCGTTGCTGGAGACCGGCTTGCGCTCGGCGTGCGGCAGGTGTTTGGACAGCCACGCTTGGCATTGCGCCAGCGCTTGGGGGTGCGCCAGCACGGCTTCAATTTCGTCGAGGGAGTTGCTTTGGCGCAGCAGGTTGTGGCGCACCAGCAGGCTGACTTCGCCGACGACGTGCGTGGGGGTGTGCAAAAACAAATCCAGTGAACGGGTCACGACGCCTTCGACCGAGTTTTCGACCCCAACAACGCCAAACTGGGCGCTGCCCGAGGCGGTGGCGTGGAACACTTCGTCAAAATTAGCGCAGTAAACGATGTCGGCCGCGCCGCCAAAAAACTCGATCGCTGCCTGCTCACAAAACGTGCCGGCTGGGCCCAACACGGCAACGCGCTGGGGCGACTCCAGCGCCAAGCAGGCCGACATAATTTCGCGCCAAATGGCCGAGACGTGCGGCGTTTTCAGTGGGCCGGGGTTGGCACGTTGGATTTTTTCAATCACTTGTGCCACGCGGTCAGGGCGAAAAAACGGCGTACCTTCGCGTTTTTTGACTTCACCGACCTGCTCGGCCACCAAGGCACGTTGGTTCAGCAGTGTCAGCAGTTGCTGGTCGATGCTGTCGATTTGTACGCGCAGGCTGGCCAGATCAGGGGAGGCGGTAAGGGGCGTCGTTGTCGTTGTCGTCGTCTTTGTCGTCATCATCGGGCGGCTCAGTGGAGGGGGTTTAGGCGTGCTGCTGCGCAAAGTCGTGCATATAGGCGACCAGCGCCTCCACACCGGCCAAGGGCATGGCGTTGTACAGGCTGGCGCGCATTCCGCCGACCGATTTGTGCCCTTTGAGTTGCAGCAGGCCGCGCGCTTTGGCACCGGCCAAAAAGGCGTCGTTGCGGGTTTCGTCGCACAAGAAAAACGGAATGTTCATGCGCGAGCGGCAATTAGCGGCCACTTTATTGACGTAAAACGGCGACTGGTCGATGGCGTTGTAGAGCAGCTCGGCTTTGGCGATATTGCGCAGTTCCATAGCCGCCACGCCGCTGGCATCGCCTTCGCGCTGGCGCTTGAGCCATTGGAAGGTCAGGCCAGCGATGTAAATGCCCCACGTGGGCGGTGTGTTGTACATCGAGCCGTGCTCGGCAACGACTTTGTAGTCAAAAGCGCTGGGGCAAATCGCCAGCGCGTGGCCCAGCAGGTCTTCGCGCACGATGACGATGGTCAGGCCCGCTGGGCCGATATTTTTTTGCGCGCCGCCAAAGGCCAAGCCAACGCGCGACCAGTCCACCGGGCGCGAGGCCACATGGGACGAAAAATCAATCACCAGCGGCGCATCGCTGCCCAGCGCTTGAAGATCGGGCAGTTCGTGAAATTCGACACCGTGGATGGTCTCGTTGCTGCAAATATGCAGGTAGCTGGCACCCCGGCTGGGCTGCCAGTGGGCGGGGTTGGGCAGGCTGATAAAGTCGCCGTCTTCGCCCGATGCCACCAAATTGACTTCAGCGGCGTATTTGCGCGCTTCTTTGTAGGATTTTTGGCTCCAGCTGCCGGTGACGACAAAGTCCACCGTGGCGGCGCGCGACAGGTTCAGCGGCACGATGGCGTTTTCCGCCAAGCCGCCGCCTTGCATAAACAAAATTTTGAACTGTGCAGGCACCGCCAGCAACTCGCGCAGGTCGGCTTCGGCTTGCTCGCAAATCGAGACAAATTCTTTGCCCCGGTGGCTCATTTCCATCACGCCCATGCCGCAGCCGTGCCAGTCCAGCATTTCGGCTGCGGCTTGCTCTAAAACCTCGGTGGGAATGGCCGCTGGCCCGGCAGAAAAATTGTAAGGGCGTTGCATCGTGTTTATGGTGAAAAGTGCCTCAACCGCTTATGGGGCAAGCGGTAGTAGCTATAAATTTGATAGTTTCCAGCCGCTCTGCAGCTGGCCGTGGGCTACACATCAGGCATTAGGCATATCTGAAGCGGTGCCCGTGCTGACGGGAAGCTCGCTAGCGTCCTCGTCGTCTTCTGCCGATGCGCCGACGTCGGCCATGTTGGCGTCGTTTTCGACGATGCGTTGTAGGCCGCTCAGTTTTGCGCCTTCGTCCAACGCGATCAGCGTCACGCCTTGGGTGGCACGGCCCAGTTCGCGGATCTCGCTGACGCGGGTGCGCACCAGCACGCCTCGGTCGGTAATGAGCATGATTTCATCGTCGGCATGAACCAGCGTGGCGGCAACCACTTTGCCGTTGCGCCCGGTTTGCTGGATGGCGATCATCCCTTTGGTGCCACGGCCATGGCGCGTGTATTCGGCGATATTGGTGCGCTTGCCGTAGCCGTTTTCGGTGGCGGTGAGCACGCTTTGCGCTTCGTCTTCGGCCACCAGCATGGCGATGACGCTTTGGCCGTCTTCAAGGTTCATGCCGCGCACGCCCCGGGCGTTGCGGCCCATGGCGCGCACGTCGTTTTCGTCAAAACGCACGGCTTTGCCACCGTCGCTGAACAACATCACATCGTGCTGGCCATCGGTCAGAGCGGCACCAATCAGGTAGTCGCCCTCGTCCAAGCTGACGGCAATGATGCCGCCCTTGCGCGGGTTGGAGAAGTCGTCCAGCGCCGTCTTTTTGACCGTGCCCATGCTGGTCGCCATGAACACGTAGTGGTCAGATGGGAAAGTGCGCATGGTGCCGGTCAGGGGCAGTACGACGTTGATTTTTTCGCCCTCTTGCAGCGGAAACATATTGACGATGGGGCGTCCGCGCGAGCCGCGCGAACCAGCCGGCACTTCCCACACCTTGAGCCAGTACAGGCGGCCACGGTTGGAGAAACACAAAATGTAGTCGTGCGTGTTGGCAATAAACAGCTGGTCAATCCAGTCGTCTTCTTTGGTTGCTGTGGCTTGTTTGCCGCGCCCGCCGCGCTTTTGCGCGCTGTACTCGGACAGGGGCTGGCTCTTGATGTAGCCCGAGTGCGAGAGCGTGACCACCATGTCGGTGGGCGTGATCAGGTCTTCGGTCGAGAGGTCTTGCGCGCTGTATTCGACCAAGCTGCGCCGCGCGCCCAGTTTGCTGTGGCCAAACTCAGATTTGATGCTGTTGAGTTCGGTGCCAATGATGCTGGAGACGCGCTCGGGCGTGGCCAAAATAGCCAGCAAGTCTTCAATGACGGCCATCACCTCTTTGTACTCGGCGACGATTTTGTCTTGCTCTAGGCCGGTGAGGCGCTGCAAGCGCATCTGCAAAATCTCTTGTGCTTGGGTATCCGACAGGCGGTAGAGGCTGTCTTGGCCCATGCCAAATTCGCGCTCCAGCCCTTCAGGGCGGTAGTCGTTGGCTTGGACAGCGCCGCCATCGACGCGGGTACGTGTCAGCATCTCGCGCACCAGTGCGCTTTCCCAAGTGCTGGCCATCAGCTCGCTTTTGGCGACTGGCGGCGTGGGGGCGCTGCGGATGATGGCAATAAAGCGATCAATATTGGCCAGCGCCACGGCCAAGCCTTCTAGGACGTGGCCCCGGTCGCGCGCTTTGCGCAGCTCAAACACCGTGCGGCGCGTGACGACCTCGCGGCGATGCTGCAAAAAGACGCTGATCAGCGTTTTCAAGTCACACAAGCGCGGCTG
>CAIRYF010000421.1 GCA_903882725.1 uncultured Simplicispira sp. | reverse complement strand
CGCTGCCGCAGCACCGGCAAGAGCAAGATCAAGAGACGATGTAAGCGGCCGCCGCCGCCGACAGCATCAGGCCGTCGGGCCCAAAAAACTCCATGCGCGTGCTGGCCACGCGCGAGCCTAGGCGCAGCACCTCGGCGCGCAGCGTGAAGTGGCTGCCAATGCCGGGGCGCAAATAGTCCACGCGCAGATCAATCGTGCCCAGCTTGGCAAAGCGGTGCAGGCGCTGCTCGGGCGTTTCGTCCATGTGGCGCGCGCCAATCGCTGCCATCACCGCCAGCGCGCCCATGGCGTCTAGCGCGGCGCTGATCACGCCGCCATGCACGCGCTTGTAGGCGTAGTGGCCGACCAAGTCGGGGCGCATCTCAATGCGCGCCTCAACCCGCTCGGGCTGCAGCGCAGTAATCTTCAAACCAAGTAACTGGTTGAAGACGATTTTGTCTTCAAAAATATCGCGCAGGCCTTCGATAAATTCCGGCTCAAACACAACAACGGGTACGGGTTTTTTAGTCATGTTTTGGATTGTCCTGCATCCCCGGCAGCCTCCTAGAATCCTCACTCCAGCCCTTGACCTTTTGCACGCCTTGACTTCACCCTTTCACGCCGCCCCCACAGTACCCGCCGCCAGCGCCCCAGCGGGCAGCGCATCGGCACGCGCCAGCGTGGTCATTGGCGCATCG
This sequence comes from uncultured Simplicispira sp., assembly GCA_903882725.1. GTDB lineage: Bacteria > Pseudomonadota > Gammaproteobacteria > Burkholderiales > Burkholderiaceae_C > Simplicispira. Next base: position 2,419 of record CAIRYF010000421.1, on the reverse strand, counting down.
TGCTTGGTGTGGGCCTTGGTGCAGTGGCTGTCCCAAGGCAATTTGGACGGCTACCACGATATGTTGGAAAACTACGCGTGGAGCCAAGCGTGGGACTGGGGCACGCACAAGCACCCGCCGTTTTTTGCCTGGATGGTCGGGCTGTGGTTTGCGCTGTTTGCGCAAAACGACTTGTCCTACCGGCTGCTGGCTTACACCAACGTCGCCGTTGGTCTGTGGGGCGTGTTGCACTTGGCGCGGCGCTTGGGCTTGGGCGCGCTGGCATCGACGGCGGTGCTGCTGCTGCTGTGGAGCCTGCCCTACACCAATTTGGCCGCCAAGTTCAACGCCAACAGCCAGTTGCTGTCGCTGTGGCCGTGGACGGCCGCCATGCTGCTGGCCAGCTGGCAAGAGCGCGGCTGGCGCGGCGCAGCGGTCAGCACGGCGCTGGGCCTGCTGGCGGCGGCCAGTATGTTGAGCAAGTACTACAGCGGTGTATTTTTGGCCGGCTTTTTGGTGCCGACGCTGCTGACCAGCGCCGGACGCCAATGGCTGCGGTCACCGCGCCCTTACCTTGCACTGACAGTATTTAGTGCTGCGCTGGCACCGCACGTGTCGTGGATTGCCGGGCACAACTGGGTCATACTGGGCTACGCCCTGGATCAAGGCGGTGGCAGCACGCAATGGGCTTACGTGCTGCGCTTTGCCTTGGCACCGCTGTTTTATTGGTTGCCGGGCTGGCTGGCCTGTGTCACCGTGTTCAGCCGAATGCAGATGCAAATACAAATGCAACACCGCGCAGCCCCCGCCAGCCGCTGGGGAGCGCTGTGGATGCGCTTGGCGCTGCGCAGCTGGCACCCCACCGGTTGGGGCGATACGCTGTTTTGGCTGGCCTTGATGCCGTGGGTCGTCACGCTGGGCTGTGGCATTGCTGGCGTGGCCGAGTTGTCAACGCCGTGGGCGATTCCAATTGGCTTTGCCTTTTCGCTGCTGTGGCTGCGCAACCTGCAAGCCGCTGCCCCCAGCGCCACCGCCCGCGCCCAAGCGGCGCTGCACCGGGCGCTGTGGCCGGTGCTGGCAGCAATTGTGCTGGTCGGCTTGGCTTTTGCCGTGAGCAATGCTTATAGCGATAGAGACGGCTACTACCGCCCCACCGAAGACGCCGCGCAGGCCATTGCCGCCGACTGGGCGCAGCGCCATCCCGACTTGCCGCTGGGCTGGGTTGGCGGCGATTGGGCAGAAAACGCCCTGCTGGCTTTTTATGCCCTGCCCAATGTGCGCACCCTGCCCGGTCTGCCCGACGACTACCCCGCGCTGTTTAACCCGCACCCGTTGTGGGCACAACAAGCCGGCCTGCTGCTGTGCCCGCGCGGCCCCTACCTTGGCCCGGATCGCCGCAGCGCCCCGCCCGCCGCCGCCGAATGCGAAGACGCCGCGCAGCAGTGGCTGGCGCAGCGCGGCCTAAGCAGCGCCCCGCGTGCCACCCCGCGCCTGGTCGAAGTGCAGCGCCACGGCTGGCGTTTTCCGCACCCGTACCCGTTTGTTTACGCCGTCTTTGACGCCTTGCCAGCCACGCCCGCTACCGCTGCTCCCCGCACTCCATGACGTCACACCCCACACCCTCTATCCCTCCAGCGTCCCCGCCAACGCCCGCCAAGCCCTTGCACCCGCGCCCGGCGCTGCGCCTAAGCTGCGTTGTCCCGGCCTACAACGAAGCCGGTCACCTGGCCGAGTTTTTGCAAGCCCTGCACGCCTGTGTCAGCGCGCTGACGCCTGACTTTGAAATTTTGGTGGTCAACGACGGCAGCCGCGACCAGACGCGCGAGGTGGCACTGGCCCAGGCTGAAACTTTGGGCGTGCGCTATTTGGAGTTTTCGCGCAACTTTGGCAAAGAAGCCGCGCTGTCGGCGGGCATTGACCACGCGCGCGGCAACGCCATTTTGTTGATCGATTCGGACTTTCAGCACCCGCTGGAGATGGTGGCGCAGATGGTTGATTTGTGGCGCGCAGGCTACGACATGGTGTACGGCGTCATCACCGATCGCGCCGCAGAAAGCGGCCTCAAGCGCCTAGGCACCGACATTTTTTATCGGCTGATGGGCTTTGGCTCGGACATTCACATTCCGCGCAACGCGGGTGACTTTCGCCTGATGGATCGCAAAGTGGTGCAGGCCCTCAAAGCCCTGCCCGAGCGCAACCGCTTTATGAAAGGCCTGTATGCTTGGGTCGGCTTTCAAACCGTCGCCTTGCCGTTTGTGCCCGCCGAGCGCCACAGTGGCGAATCGAGTTTTAACCTGCGCCGCTTAGGTTCGCTGGCGCTTTTGGGCATGACGTCATTTACCAATTTACCGCTGCGCTTTTGGGGCATGGCTGGTGCTGGCCTGTCGTTGCTGGCCATTTGCTATGGCCTGTGGATTGCGCTGGAAACACTGTTGTTTGG
>CAIRYF010000420.1 GCA_903882725.1 uncultured Simplicispira sp. | reverse complement strand
CGCCATGAAGCGCATGGTGCTCGTCGCTTTTGTGCTCACGCTAGCCGTGGCGTTCGTTTTCCTCCTGGCTGGCGCGATGCTTGAACTGGGGCCGGTCGCCATCGACCTGCGGGCACCAGTGGCGCAGCAGCTGGCGAACAGCGGCGTGACCCATCCGGTCACCGCCGTGCTGCTCAACTATCGCGGCTACGACACCTTGCTCGAAATCGCGGTGCTGTTGCTGGCCCTGCTGGCCATCCTGGCAGTGGTCGGCGAGGCGCCTGCATCGCCCTCCCGTCTGGCGCACCCAGTGCTCCAAACCCTGGCGCGGCTGGCGGCGCCGTTGATGGTCGTCGTTGCCGTCTATTTGCTGTGGGCCGGAGCCTTCCGCCCGGGCGGTGCCTTTCAGGCAGGAGCGGTGCTGGCTGCCGCCGCCGTGCTGTTAAATCTGGTCGGATTGCTGCCGGGCTGGAGCAGGCCCCGGTTGGGGCTGCGCATCGGCATTGCGGCCGGCTTCGCACTGTTTCTGGCGGTGGCGGCCGGGTTGCTGACGCAAGGGGCCCTGCTTCAGTATCCACCCGCTGCGGCAGGTGTCCTGATCCTGCTGATCGAGAGCGGTCTGACGGTATCGCTGGCGCTGATCCTCGCTGGCTTGTTCCTCTTGCTCTCGCGCGAGGAGGTGGCTTGATGAGCACTGGTTTCGTTTTCGCATTGACGGGCGCTGCCCTGTTCGCGCTGGGGGTGACGGGCGTGGTGTTGATCAACCATCTGCTGCGGCGCATTCTCGCCTTCAATCTGATGGGCAGCGGCGCCTTCCTCGTGCTGGTGGGACTGGCCCAGCGGCTCGACGTGGCCGACCCGGTGCCGCAGGCGATGGTGCTCACCGGCATCGTCGTGGCCGTAGCCGCCACGGCCCTCGCCCTGGCCCTGGTGCGCAAGCTTCACGCGCTCAGCGGGCAACTCGAATTACCGGACGATGTTGATGCGTGAACTTTTTTTCGACCCGCTGGTCTGGCTGATCCTGGCGCCGCTCATCTGGGCGACGCTGGCCTTCGTGCTCGGGCCGGGGCGTGGTGCGTGGCTCGCCATCGCCGGTTTGGCGGTGCAATGCTGGCTGGCTTTTGATCTCGCACGAAAGGTTGGCGCTGGCGCTACGGTGGCACATGCGGTCGGCGGCTGGGGTGCGCCGCTGGGAATCGACCTCGCCGTCGATGGCCTCTCTGCCGCCATGCTGCTTCTGACACAGACCGTGGCGCTGCCGCTGGCCATTTATGCGCGCAGCTACTTCAAATCAGACGACCCGTGCGGCGCGTGGTTCTGGCCGCTGACGGGTTTTCTGATTGCCGGGCTGAATGCTTTGTTCGCGTCTGCTGACCTGTTCAACGTCTACGTCACCCTCGAACTGGTCGGACTCGCCGCCGTGGGGCTGGTCGCGGCGGGCGGGGGGGCGCAACAATTGGCCGCCGCCTTGCGCTACCTCTTTGCGACGCTGGTGGGGTCGGGCGCATACCTGCTCGGCGTTGCCCTGATCTACGGCGTCTACGGTACGGTGTCGAGTGCCACCCTGTTGCCGCTGGTGACGGCCGAGGCACCGCGCCTTGCGTGGATTGCAGCCGGATTGATGGTGGCCGGCCTGATGCTCAAGACGGCGTTGTTCCCCTTTCACTTCTGGCTGCCACCGGCGCACGGTGGTGCGCCCGCACCGGTCTCGGCGCTGCTCTCGGCACTGGTGGTG
>CAIRYF010000419.1 GCA_903882725.1 uncultured Simplicispira sp. | reverse complement strand
GAGAAGTTTGCGGGCTATGGCTTTAACAAGTCGCACGCTGCCGCTTACTCGCTGCTGGCCTACCACACCGGTTGGCTGAAGGTGCATTTCACGGCAGAATTTTTCTGCGCCAACATGACCGTGGAAATGGACGACACCGACAAGCTCAAGGTGTTGCTGGAAGACGCCAAAAAGAACTTTGACATCAGTTTTGAGGCACCGGACGTCAACAGCGGCAAATACCGTTTTGAGCCGATCACTGACAAAAGCATTCGCTACGGGCTGGGTGCCGTCAAAGGCACGGGTCAAGCGGCGATTGAAGCTATCGTGGCTGCACGGGAAGGGCGCGGTGATGGCCCGCAAGGCAGCACCCAAGGGCCGTTCAAAAGCCTGTTTGATTTTTGCCTGCGGGTGGAGCGCAACAAAATCAACAAGCGCACTGTCGATGCGCTGATCAAGGCCGGTGCGTTTGACTCGGTCCACGCCAACCGCGCCGCGCTGGCGGCGTCGATTGACCGGGCATTTGAGTTTTCTGCCGCCGCGCTGGCCAACGTCAATCAAGGCGGGCTGTTTGACCTGATGGGCGACGGCGCCCAAGGCTCCAGCAGCCAAGAGCCTGAATTGGCCGACGTAGCGCCGTGGGGCGTGAAAGAGCGCCTGACCTTTGAAAAACCAGCGCTGGGCTTTTATTTATCGGGCCACTTGTTTGACGAGGTGGCGCGCGAAGTGGGCCACTTTGTGCGCACGCGCGTCAGCGACTTGGCCGACAGCCGCGAGATACAAACCGTGGCCGGCATCGTCAGCGGTTTTCGGGTGGTGAATGGGATGCGCGGCAAGCAGGGCATTTTTGTGCTGGACGACACCTCGGCGCAGGTCGAAGCCTCGGCCAGTGAGGCGGTTATCAACACCTACCGCGAACTGCTGCAAGAAGACGAGTTGGTGATTGTGGCCGGGCGCTTGCAGCCCGGGCGCAATGGTTTTGAAGCGCGCTTTATTGTCCAGCAGGTGTGGGACTTGGCTACGGCGCGCAGCCGTTTTGGCAAATATTTGTATCTGATGGTGGGTGATAAAACCCCGGATAAAGCCCCCGATATCTCCCGTCTGTTGCGTGAGCACCCGTGTCGGCGCGAGGTCAGCGCGCAGGGCGAGGTGCAACTGCACGGCCTCAAGGTGCGCTTGGGGTGCGCTGTTCAGGGCCAGCGGGCGTGGTAGCGGCGGAGTTGCAATTGGGCGACGCGCACCGCACTTACCCCAGCGATGCCGCGCTGCAGGCGTGGAGCGCACAGGCCGAGGATGGTTTGGCGACCATCGTTTATGACTAATGGCTGCTGGGCACCTCCAGCGTGAGGGGCTGTGCATGGCTAGAATGAATTTCATGGCAACCAAACCACCTTCTTCTTCCCGCGTGCCTGTTGTGCAGCGGCCCTCGCCGCATGGCGACGTTTCAGCGGTGCTGGAAAGACGCACCGAAAAAGCCAAGCCGCCGCAGATGTACCGGGTGCTGATGCTCAACGACGACTTCACTCCGATGGAGTTTGTGGTGGTTGTGTTGCAAGAGTTTTTTAGCAAAGACCGTGAAGCGGCAACGCAAATCATGCTCAAGATTCATTTGGACGGCAAAGGCGTGTGCGGCGTGTATTCACGCGACATTGCCGCCACCAAAGTAGACCAAGTACTCGATGCGGCCCACAAGGCCGGCCATCCACTGCAATGTGTTAGCGAGCCGGTTGAATAAACCACTCAGTGCCCCGAAATACAGCCATCCCTTCTCACGCAAGCACCAAGGAGTTCACATGATTGCCCAAGAACTGGAAGTAAGCTTGCACATGGCCTTTGTAGAGGCCCGCCAGCAGCGCCACGAATTTATTACCGTGGAGCACCTGCTGCTTGCACTGCTGGACAACCCAAGCGCCGCCGAAGTGCTGCGCGCTTGCTCTGCCAATATGGATGATTTGCGCTCGTCGCTGGCCAACTTCATCAAAGACAACACCCCGCAAGTCGCTGGTGTCGACGAGGTCGATACGCAGCCGACGCTGGGTTTTCAGCGCGTCATTCAGCGCGCCATCATGCACGTGCAGTCCACCGGCAACGGCAAAAAAGAAGTCAACGGTGCCAACGTGCTGGTGGCGATTTTTGGCGAGAAAGACTCGCACGCCGTGTATTACCTGCACCAGCAGGGCGTCACGCGCCTTGACGTGGTTAACTTTATTGCCCACGGCATCAAAAAAGGCGAGCCGCCCGAGCCAGCCAAAGGCGTCGAAGGCACCACTGAAGGCGAAGAAGGCGCAGCCGCCAGCGAAAAGAACGAAAAAGCCTCGCCACTGGAGCAGTTCACGCAAAACCTCAACCAGCTGGCCAAAGACGGCAAGATTGATCCGCTGATTGGCCGCTATTTTGAGGTTGAGCGCACCATCCAAATTTTGTGCCGTCGGCGCAAAAACAACCCGCTGCTGGTCGGCGAGGCCGGTGTCGGCAAAACGGCAATTGCCGAGGGCTTGGCCTGGCGCATCACCCAAGGCGACGTGCCCGAAATTTTGGCCCAGGCGGTGGTCTATTCGCTCGATATGGGCGCGCTGCTGGCCGGCACCAAGTACCGGGGCGATTTTGAGCAGCGTTTGAAAGGCGTGCTCAAGTCGCTCAAAGACAAGCCCAATGCCATTTTGTTTATCGACGAAATCCACACGCTGATTGGCCGCTATTTTGAGGTCGAGCGCACCATCCAAATTTTGTGCCGTCGGCGCAAAAACAACCCGCTGCTGGTTGGCGAGGCCGGTGTCGGCAAAACGGCGATTGCCGAGGGCCTCGCACGGCGCGTGGTCGAGAGCGATG
>CAIRYF010000418.1 GCA_903882725.1 uncultured Simplicispira sp. | reverse complement strand
TGTAAGTCATTGATTTATAACAACTCCAGCGGCGGCCCTAAAAAAGGGTCAAAACCACGGCACGGTGGCCGTTGCGCTCAAGCCGTAGGTGTTGAAGTCCCCCGTCTGCGGTTGCGACTGGGCCTCCCCCAACGCCAGAAACAGCTTGAACTGCTGCGCTGTACTGGTGCTAACCATCTGCACATAGGGCAAATCCGTCGCGCGGCCCACGCTGTCTGGGATGCGTTCGCGGGCTTGCGCTTCGCTTATGTTGTGGCGCTTCATCAAACGACGGCGCAGGCGCTCAGGGCTGCTTTTGACTTGCACGCGGCGCAAAGTGCGGTGCGCTGCATGGGCGGGCACCGGCAAGGGTGCCGCCATGCTGACGTGATCGCGCAGGCTGCCCAGCCACGCGCCAGCGGCCCAAGGCTGTAAAGCGGTCTCGCTGGCGTACAGACGCAGGCATTCGCCCAAGGTATGGCAACTAGCGTCGTAACCGGGAAACCCCACCGCAATGCCCGGCGTGGTGGGCGCTGCGGCCAAGGCGCGGTGCAAGCGCGTGTACAGCGCAGCCAGCAAATGGGTGGGCGTGGTTTCCGAGTCGGGCCGCAGGTGCAGGTCGATGTAGTGGCTCAAGGTGGCCATGTTCGTTACTCCTTGCCCGCGTCGCCAAACACACCGCCGCGAATGAGCACTGCCATCACAAAATGCTGTTGATCCAAAGGGGGCACTTGGTCTTTCAGCAGCCAGTTGTCCAGCAGCGTGTAGAAGTCCATTTTTTGTTTGGGCTGGCGGTAGGCCTTGCCTTGCGTGGTGACAGAGCCGTAGGGCTCAACGGCAATCGGGCCTTGCTCTTCTGCGCCCTGATACCAGGTGTCGATGCTGCGGATAGCGTTGCCGATTTTTTGCGAATGCATGGCGGCTACTTCGTTGCCCTGCGCACCAATTTTGTAGAGCGTCTTGCTCTTTTTGCTCTGGCCCTTGTCTAGGATCAGCTCTTGCGATGGAAACACCTCCTGGCCTGCGCCCACACGCACAAAGGCAGTCACTTGCAGCAAGACGTGTTCTTTGCCAGACAAGCCATCGGCAATGGTTTGCCCCAAGGCTTTTACTTCATTATTAATAGCATCAAGCGCACGCAAATGAAGGGCTAGAGCATCAAAAGACCAAAATTTTTGAGCGTGACCGTCTTTCAACTGCTCCACGATGATCTGCACGCTTTCTGCCCCTACGCGGTTGCGCCACAAGAAGCGGCCATTGGCCAGATTGGCGGCATAGCGCTGGGCCAATTCAGTGAAACTATTGGCCTCGACATAGTCCTTGACCGTGCTCAGTAGCTTGGCTTGATAGGGCGCGCTGTTGCAGGCCGACGGAGTCCCCGTGCCCGGCAGCACACGCAGGGTGAAGCGCACGCGCAGGGTGTCAGCATCGCTCGGCAGCGTGGCCACGTCCACGGTTTGCAGGTTGGGGTTCTCGATGGCGGCGTCGAGTTTGGCCGGGTCTTGGTCTTTCGTCTTGAGGCGGTTGGAGATGGTGCCACGCACCGATTTCTCGCGGACGGTGACGGGTGCCCAAGCGTTGGCATGTGCCTGGTCGGCCCAGAGGCCGGCGTGGAACACGGCGTCAGAGGGATCAAGCTTGCGTTCAAAGGCGAGGACGGTGGCGGTGGTGAGTTTTTCAAACAT
>CAIRYF010000417.1 GCA_903882725.1 uncultured Simplicispira sp. | reverse complement strand
TTGTGTACCCAGTAATACTGCCCCGGCATGGTGGCGATGTAGCGCTCTAGCTCTTGGTTCATGCGGGCCGTGTCGGCTTGCACGTCACTGGTCGGAAAGTGCTGCCAAGCCGGGGTGATTTCTGCCACATAGCCGCCCGGCGTCAGGCGCGTGACCATGCCGACCACCTTGGCGCGCCCCAGCCGGGCAAAGCGGGGCAGCGACGGCACGGTGGCAGTCTGCACGCCGTGAAACGGCACAAAAATCGACTCATTCGGGCCAAAGTCCATGTCCGGCAGCAAATACAGCAAGCCACCTTGGCGCAGGCTGCTCAAAATCGGCTTGACACCATCGGCGCGGTTGAGCATCCGCACATCACCAAAACGCTGACGGCCTTGCATAAACCAGTCGTCCACTGCCGGATTGGGGTGGGTCGAAAAAATCGAGGTGAATGCGCGTGTGGTGCGCAGCGGCAGGGCCAAACCGCCAGCGTCCATACCGTAAAAATGCGGCGCAAAAATGATGGTCGGCGTGTCGCCATCAAGTTCGTGCAGCGCGCCTTGCAGCGTCACGCGCTGCTCAACCAGCGCACGCGGTGCCGACCACAGCCAGCTGCGGTCCAGCCAAGTTTGGCAAAAAACGACAAAGGTCTCGCGTGCCCAAGCGCGCCGCTGCGCCGCCGAGGCATCGGGAAAACACAGCTGCAAATTGCGCAGCGCAATCTTGCGCCGTGGCACCGCCAGCACATACAGCACCTGCCCCAGCAGCCAGCCCAAGGCGCGCAGCCATGCCAGCGGCAAATGCGCCAGCGCGGCCATCAACCAGACACCAAAACGCCCCATCATGTGGTGGCCTCGCTGGTGGCTTGGGAGGCGGATACATCCGCACGCGGCTGTTTGTAGCGGCCATAGCCCCACAAATACTGCTGCGGGCACTGGCCAATGGTGTGCTCCATGGCTTGGTTGATGTGCTGCACCGCCAGCTCTAGTGGCGGCTGCAGCGGCGCGGCCAGTGGCTCAAAGTAGGTCACAAAGCCGCGCCCCCACGGCAAGCGCTCGCAGCGTGCCAGCACCACCGCCGCGCCCGTTTGCAGCGCCAAACGCGCCGCCAGCGTCATGGTGTAAGCATCGCGGCCAAACACCGGCGACCACAGTCCCTGGCCCAGCGGCGGCACTTGATCGGGCAACAGGCCGACGGCCTCGCCCCGGCGCAGTGCTTTGATCATCTGGCGCACGCCGACCAGCGTGGTCGGCACGGCTTGCACGCCGGGGCGGTTGCGCGCCGTCTCCATCAGCTTGGCCAGCCACGCTTGGCGCGCCGGACGGTACAGCACAGTGATCGGGCCGTGTACCGCACTCCAACGGCGTGCGGCGGCCTGCGCTGACAGCTCAAAACAACCCAGGTGCGGCGTCAAAAACACAATGCCGCGCCCGACCGCATAAGCCTGATCGACACAGTCCTCGCCCACCAAACGGCACGGCAGCGGCGCACCCAACCACAGGCGTGGCAACTCGGCCACCATGCGCCCGGCATGGCCGACGCCAGCGCGCACCTGCGCAAAGCCGTAACCGGCCAGCGCGGCGTTCTCAACAAAGCGGTGCCGATACACCGGCGACGCCAAAAAAGCCAACCAGCCCATGGCTGCGCCAAGGGCGTGCAGCAACCACAAAGGCAGTAAGGAAAAAAGGCGAAAAATGACGGGCATTAGAATTGAAGGGTCGCCAAGTTAAATGAGCAACTTGCAGGGCGACGTTAAATAAGACTGCTAAAGCGTTCGCCAGAAGCTCCACAGGCTGCGCGCAACGCCCTACCTGCCAAAACATAGGAGTTTATTCAAATGGCGAACGACTTTCTTTTTACCTCCGAATCCGTCTCCGAAGGCCACCCCGACAAGGTGTCTGACCAAATCTCGGACGCCATCCTCGACGCTATCCTTGCGCAAGACCCGCACGCCCGCGTGGCGGCCGAGACGCTGTGCAACACCGGCCTGGTGGTGCTGGCCGGGGAAAT
>CAIRYF010000416.1 GCA_903882725.1 uncultured Simplicispira sp. | reverse complement strand
GGCGCGCATTGCGCTAGAGATGGCGATTCGCACCAACCCCAGCTACGCCACGGCACAAGAGAACCTGGGCGACATCTACGCCCGCATGGCCAGTCAGGCTTACAACAAAGCCCTGCAAATTGACGCTGGCAGCGCCGCCGCCCAGCCCAAGCTGGCCATGATCCGCGACCTTGGCGCGGCCACCCCTTCCGGCACAACAGCCAAAACCGGTGCCTCTGCCAGCACGCACACCGCAGCACCGACCAAACCTGCGGCAGCTACGGCAGCTGCCACGGCTGTCACAGCGGCAGCCAATGCGATCAGCGCTGCGCCTGTAGCCAAGCCAGCGACTACAGCAACTACAACAACGCCAGCGCCAGCAGCGACAACACCCGCGCACGCATCTGCAGCCACACATACACCAGCGGCCCCCAACGCTGGCCCTAGCGCAGCACAGAAAAGTGTTGAAGCCGCCGTGCGCGCTTGGGCTTCGGCGTGGGAGTCCAAAGACATGGGCGCGTACCTAGGTGCCTATGACAAAAGCTTCTCGCCCCCCAACAAAGCCTCGCGCAAAGTTTGGGAAAAAGAGCGGCACACGCGCATCGTTGGCAAAAACAATATTGACGTAAAAATTCGCAACCTGGCCGTCACCGTCAAAGACAAGCAAGCCACGGCGCGTTTTCACCAAGACTACAGCGCAGGAAAATTCAACGCTTCGAGCCGTAAAACGCTGGAGCTGGTCAAATCCGGCGATCGCTGGCTGATCATGAGCGAGGCCACCGGGGGTTAAAACGCATGGCGGCGCACGCTTGGCCCGCAGCGCTTGCGTTTTGACGGCTGCAGCAAACATCGCGCAAAGCTGCTTTGGCTTTTTCACGCCCAACGCCCCGCCTCTTGTTTACCCACAGGGCGGGTGCCAAGTTGACAGCAGGCCAGCATGGCCAAACAGTGCCCATCCACATTCTCCCGAGGTTCTAGTGCATTCCCTTCGGTCTCTTTCTCTCTCTTTCAGCGGCGTCTTGTTGGCACTCTTTTTGGTGGCCCCTTGGTACAGCGCGCAGGCGAATGCGGCGACTACAAGCTCCAAAATCAGCGCCAAAAAAGCCATCAAGGCGGCCTCTAAAACCACAGGCACTACAGGCACGCTCAAGACAACATCCTCCAGAAAACCCGCCAAGGTCAAAACCAGCGCCAGCGCCAATAAACCGACACGCTTGGTGCGCAGTGGCGCCGTCGTTGGTGGCACCGCTGCGGCGGGCGTGGCAGGTGCGGCGGGTGCAGTGGCACTGGTAAACAGCAAAGCTGGCGTTCGTGATGCCGATGCAGAAAACCGCCTGATCGCCATCTACCGCCTGATTGGTCAGAGACACAACCGCCAAGCCTTGGAGCAAGCCAGCCAATTGGTGCGCGACAACCCCAACTTTCAACTAGCACAGTTGGTATATGGCGACTTGCTCAACAGCCAAGTGCGCCCGGTGCGCACCTTGGGTGATGTCCCCCCTGGCTCCTCTAAGCCAGCGACAGAAGCGCTGGCCGAGTTGCGCGAGGAGTCACAACTGCGCCTTAAAGCGCTGCGCGATCGCCCGCCGCAGGGTACGCTGCCCTCGCAGTTCATTGCGCTGGCCCCCAGCAGCCGCCACGCCATTGCCATCGACACCTCGCGCTCGCGCCTGTATTTGTTTGAAAATTCAAGCACCGGGCTGCATTTGGTGGCTGACTTCTACATCTCGATTGGCAAATTGGGCGCAGAAAAAAACACCGAAGGCGACAAACGCACCCCGCTGGGCATTTACTTCATCACCAGCAACCTTGACCCCAAAAAGCTGACCAATTTTTATGGCTCGGGCGCACTGCCCATCAACTACCCCAATCCGCTGGACCAAAGCCGGGGCAAAACCGGCAGCGGCATCTGGCTGCACGGCACGCCACCCGAGCAGTTTTCACGCGCGCCTCGGGCGTCTGATGGCTGCGTGGTGCTGGCCAATCCCGACCTAGAGCGCCTGATCCGCACCGTGCAAGTGCGCACCACGCCGGTGGTCATTGCGCAAAGCCTGCAATGGCAACCGCCCCGCACTGTGGCCAGCCACAACGAGGCTTTTGCCGCCACCTTGGCGCGCTGGCAACAAACCAAAAGCAGTGGCGACTTGTCAAAGATGCTCAATTTTTATACCGCCGACTTTCGCAGCCAAGACAAAACTTTGGTGCAATGGACACCCACTCTGCGCCAAGAAATGGAGCGCATACAGGGGCGCACCATTACGCTCAAAGACGTCTCCTACCTTCACTGGACGGATGCGGCAGACACCATGGTGGTGACCTTTGGCGAAGTCATTGAAGGTATGCGCACCGGCACCGTCAAGCGCCAATACTGGATACGCCAAGGCCCACAGTGGAAAATATTTTTTGAAGGAGTTATCGGATGATTTCTAGACGAAATTCGGCTCTAGCCCTTACCAGCATTGCGCTAGCAGCTATTTTTTCAGTAGCAACACCGGTTGCAGCGCAAGAGGCTGCCAATGCGGCCAGCGCCCCCAAGGTCAAGTTAAGTACCTCGCTGGGCGACATCGTGGTGCAGCTGGACGCTGCTAAAGCGCCCAAAACAGTCCAAAATTTTTTGCAATACGTCAAAGACAAGCACTACGACGGCACGATTTTTCACCGCGTAATTAATGGCTTTATGGTGCAAGGCGGTGGCTTTACCCCCGACATGGCACAAAAACCGGTGCGCGCGCCAATTGCCCTGGAAGCGGCCAACGGCCTGAAAAACGACAAATACACCATCGCCATGGCACGCACCAATGTGCCCGACTCGGCCACGGCGCAGTTCTTTATCAACGTCAAAGACAACGCCATGCTCAACGCCCCGCAGCCCGACGGCCACGGCTACGCGGTATTTGGCAAAGTGGTGCAGGGCAGCGACATCGTGGACAAAATCAAGGCCGTCGCCACCGGCAGCAAAGGCGGCCACCAAGACGTGCCCACCACCGCTGTCACCATCACTTCAGCCACCTTAGTAAAGTAATTTTTTAAGAAAGCACCTGCTATGAGCAACCCCCAAGTCGAACTGCACATTGCCGATTACGGCGTCATCACCCTTGAGTTAGATGCTGAAAAAGCACCCCAATCGACCGCCAACTTCTTGTCCTACGTAAACAACGGCCATTACAACAACACCATTTTTCACCGCGTGATTCCCGGCTTTATGGTGCAAGGCGGCGGTTTTGAGCCCGGCATGAAGCAAAAAGAGGTGGACGCACCGATCCAAAACGAAGCGCAAAACGGTCTAAAAAATGCCAACTACACCGTGGCCATGGCACGCACCAGCGACCCGCACTCGGCTACAGCGCAGTTTTTTATCAACGTCACCGACAACAAATTTTTGAACCATACCGCGCCCAGCGCCAGTGGCTGGGGCTACGCCGTGTTTGGCAAAGTGGTAGCTGGCACCGAGGTGGTGGACAAAATCAAGGCGGTCAAAACCAGCAACAAAGGCGGCCACGGCGACGTGCCAGTCACTGACGTGGTGATTGAGAAAGCCCTCGCGCTGTAAGCGCGCCTCTGGTTTCACACGCAGCCTGCATGACTCCTTCGACTGTACCCCGGTGCGCGCAGCTTGCCGCTGCGCCGCACTGGGGTACGGTCGATTTTTTGTCTGACCTGCACCTGCACGCTGACGAACGCACCACCTTTGCCGCTTGGCAGCGCTACTTGGCACAAACCCCAGCAGACGCTGTTTTTATGCTGGGCGATGTGTTTGAGTCCTGGGTGGGCGACGACACACTGGACGAGCCGGGCAGCTTTGAAGCCCAATGCTGCGCCGTGCTGCACGCCGCCGCGCAGCAGCGCGCCCTGTTTTTTCTTCCTGGTAACCGCGATTTTTTGGTCGGCACAACATTTTTGCGCCGCAGCGGCGTCACCGGCTTGGCCGACCCGACGGTGCTGGACTTTGCCCATCAGCGCTGGCTTTTGAGCCACGGCGATGCCTTGTGCTTGGACGACGCGCCCTACCAGCGCTTTCGCGCTGTAGCCCGCAGCGCCGCTTGGCAGCAACAGTTTTTGGCGCAACCACTGGCCGTGCGCCGCGCCCAAGTACGCGACATCCGCACACAAAGACAGGCACGTCAGCACTCGGGCGAGGCCTACGCCGATGTCGATACCGCCGCCGCCTGCGCCTGGCTGCGCAGCGCCCCAGCCCAACCGCACACCCTCATCCACGGCCACACCCACCGCCCCAACAAGCACCTATTGGCCGATGGCCTAACGCGCTACGCCCTGAGCGACTGGGACGCGGCCGCCCAGCCACCGCGCGCCGACATCCTGCGCTTGACAGCGGCAGGATTGCAGCGCTTAACGCCCGACGGCTGGTAGACGGCAAGTCACGGCTGCGCCAGCGCGCGCAATTGCTGCGCGATGTGCTCGACCAAGGCGCTGCGGCGGGTGTCGCTGTGGCGGCGCGTGCTGGGTGTGCTTTCCCAATGCGGGTAGCTGCGCGCGGCGGCCAAGCTGGCAACCAAGGTGTGCAGCGGGCTGGTGTCGGCGCTGCTGTGGTTATCTGCATTGGATGGCGATGGCGATGCTGAAGCCGATGCCACGCGCACTTTGGCCAAGGCGGCGTGGCCGCGTTGATCCAGCGCCGCGCACAGCTGCACCATGCTGCCCGCCAGCACCAGCAGCACGGCATTTTCTAGCGTCAGCTCTTCAACGCCGCGCAGGCGGTTGGCGATTTTGCGCGGCACTTGGCTCCAGCCTTGGCTGGCCAAGCTGCCCACCGCCGCCCCCAGCGCGGTGCCGGTGCCCAGCGACAAACCGGCCAGCGCCACATCGGCCACCAAGCCGACCGCTGCGCCCACGGCCGCGCCCGTACCCAGCTTTTGGCTGGCGTCTTTCAGGGTGTGGGCGCTGAACAAGTCGCTCTCCCAGCGCCCTTGTGTCCACGGCGCGACATCGACCTCGGCGTCGTCTGGGTGAAAGCCGTACACCGCCAGCAGTGCCTGCACGCACGCGGCTACTTGGGCAGACAGGTCTTTTTTGAAGCGGCGCAGCAGCGCGGCTTTGCGCGCACCATCGGCCACATCGGCAGGCGACAGGTCGCGGCGCATGGCGGCGGCGCTGACCAGCAAGCTGGCGACCAGCTCGCGCGCAGCGCGGCGGCGCTCTAAGCTTTGCCAATCAAGCTCGTCGATGATGTCTTGCAACTGCGCGCGGCGTTCGCGCAGCAGCACGCCCAGGTCTTCGTACAACTGGCGCTCCGCGCCCACGAAAGGTGCTACGGCATCAAACTGCACGCAGGTGTGCAGGTGGTAGGCGGTCAAGGTCTCGCGCCACTGCGCGGCGCAGCTGGCGGGGTCGTTGCTGAAGTTCAGCACCGGCATCACCGGCTTGGCGCAGGCGGCCAAAATTTCAATCTCGTAGCGGTATTTGGGCAACACTGCTTGGCGGCAGTCGATGACGTAGATGGCGGCATCGCATTCGAGCAGCGTGCGCAGCACTTTGGCTTCTTGCTCAAACGCGGCCTTGGCCTCGGGGCCGCGCAAAAAGGCGCGCACGCGCTCGACCGGCGTGGCGTCGGGCAGCAGCGTTTTCAGGTAGTGCAGCAGCGCGGCGGAATCTTCCAAACCCGGCGTGTCGTGGTAGCGCACGGCGCTGGCGCCGTCGATGTGCAGGTCAATGCTTTCGACATGGCGCGTGGTGCCGGGGCTGTCCGACACCGCGCCAAAGTCGCGCCGCCGCACCAGCGTGCGCAGGAGCGAAGTTTTGCCCACATTGGTGTGACCGACTATGGCAATCTCAATCGGTGCTGCGGCCATTGTTTTTTTGGGCCCACGCTTGGGCTTCAGTCAGGTGGTGCAGGCGGGCCAATTGCGGCCAATGCAGCATATCGAGCCAGTTGTGCCAGCGCTGGGGTGGCACTGGCGCGCTGGGGTTGGTGCTGTGCAGCCACAGCGCGCAGTGCTGGGCGTGGCGGCTGGCGTCGCGCAAAAACCGCTCGGTGCCCCGGTCGGGCGTGGCGGCGGCGTCGCACACCAGCAGCAATGCCTGCGGGCGCAGTTGCGCCAGCGCGGCCAATACTTGGCTGCGCTCTTGGATGCTGCCGGCAATGCATTCGACCAGCGCGGCGGGTGTCGCCAGCTGCGGCGGCCAGTCGGGCCAGTCGGGCGTGGGCATCAGCTCAAAGCCCACCAGCGCCAGCACCGGCTGATAGGCACCAGCGGGCCATAGAACTGTCGGCGCACTGCTGGGCAAAACGTGCTCTGCATCGCTAATGTGCGACGGCTGCAAAGCCGCAAAGCGTGCCAGCAGTTGCTGGAAATACGGGTCTGCTGTGTCCAGCACCACGCGGTTTTTGCGCCGCTGCCACACGCTCCAGCACAGCGCAGCGCACAAGGCACGCGGCAGCAGGCCATAGACCAGCACGCAGCCCAGCAGCCACAGCGCCCCGGTGCGCGCCGCAATGACCATTTGCCCGGTGGCGGCATCCACCTGCAAAGCTGCCACGCCTTCGGGCACGGCAAAGCCCAGCAAGCCCGGCAGCCAGCCGGTGGTGCGCACCAAAGCATCGAAAAACGCGGGGCTAAGAAGGGTGCTCTCCCACGTCAACTGGTATTGGCGCAAAGCAAAGGCCAGCAGCAGCCCCAGCAGCACCAGCACAAACGAGGCTGTCCACACCGCGTGGCTGACCAACCCCAACGCCCACGGTGCCAAGCGCGACGAGCGCAGCAACTGTTTGGCCGCACTGACCAGCGCCAGCGCATGGGGGCGCTGCATTTTTTCTTCCAGCGGCCAGCGTGCCAGCAGTTGCAGCAGCAAGCGCCCCAGCGACAAGCCCATTCCCGCGCCCATTCCCGCACCCGGCCAGCGCGGCACCCACAGCAAGCCCGCCAGCCACAGCAGCAAAGTCAGCGTATGCACCCCCAAAGCGGCGACAAAAGCACTGCCAGCGTTGATGCTGCGCGCGTCACTCAGCACGGCAAAGACGATACCGTTGGCCAACAGCAGCACCGCCAGCGTCAGCGCTGCGCCCAGCAGCCAAGCGGCATCGCGCCAATGGGCCATGTGCGTGTCCAGCCCCAAGCGCTGGCCCAGCAGCCAAGCGCGCTCACGCAGGCGCTCTTGCGGACTGCTGTGCAGGCGCATCACTTCGGCCATGGCGGTGCTGTCGTCCAGCGGGCCGCTGCGCTCAATGTCGCGCACCGCCAGCGCCATCCAGGTTTGGGTCCAGGCCGTTTTGGCGATGGGAGCGCTGATGGGCGCGCTCAAGGGGCTGCTCCGCCAGATTCGACGATGGCTATGCGCCGTTGTAGGCGTGCTACTTCTGCCGTGTCGCCCGCTGCTTGGGCGTTTTTGCTTTGCACCAGCAACCACGCCAACAAAGGCCGCCGCCAGCCTTGGGCCGAGGCGGTGTCGGCAGCCAGCGCCAGCACTGGCGGGTCAGCGCGGCCGGTTTGCAGCAGCACACCCGCAGCAACCAAGCGCGACAGCGGCTCGGTGATGGCTTGCAGCGCCACCAGCGCCGCCGCCGGGTTGGCGGCGCTGGCCACGCTGCGCTGCGCCGTTGGCAACAGCGCTATCTGGCCGGCGTCACTGGCGGACACCTGACCGGTCAGGTAGTTGGCATAGGCCCGCTCTGGCGCAGCGGCGTCGGGCCGCAGCGCCTCAAACGCGGCGCACGGCCCCAGCTTCAAGCTGGCGACTTCAGCAGCGCAGCGCAGCAGCTCCAAGCGCGCCAGCAGCAGCGGGGTGCCGGTGCGAGCGGTGGCGGCGCGGGCGCGCGCAAATTCAAGCTTTTCGACGCGCTGGTCTCCTTGCAAAAAGGCGCTGATGCCACGCTGCGCGCTGCTGTCAGCGGTCATTTGCCAGTCCGGTGTTGGCGGCTGGTTGGTGCAGCCCAGCAGCATCACCGTCAGGCACAGCGCGATGGCGGCCAAAGCGTTTTTAGACAGCTTCATGGCAGCTTCACCCCATGTTCACGGGCAAACGGCCATTTGCGCTGGATGTCGTTGATCAGGCTCTCGATTTGCCGCAGGTTGCTTTCGACCTCGGTGCGCAGGGTGCCTAGGTCAGCCGTGCCCTCACGCACATTGGTGCCGACGGCTTGGGCCTCGGCCAGCACGGCATCGACTTTTTTCAGGCTGGCGCGCGTGTCGGCCAGCAGGCCGTTGAGCTGCACCACCGTGGCGCGCACTTCGGGCATCACGCCGTTGGGGCCAAAAACTTGGGTATCGGCCTTGGCGGCCATGCCATCGATGCGGGCCAACAGCGCGTTGGTGCGGTCCAGCGTGACGACCAGTTTTTTGGCATCGCTCTCGCTGCCCATCAGCACCTGCAACACGCCGCCGGGGTTTTTCAGGCGCTCGGTCAGTGCCTGCACGTTGGCCAGACTGGCGCCCAGTGGCGAGTCTTGCGCGGTCAGCGCGTTCAGGTTGCCGATCAGCTCGCGCGCTGAGGACATCAGCATCGGAATTTCTGCCGTGGCATCACCGCGCAGCACGGGGCGCACAGCGTCTGGGGGCAACACCGGGTCGCTGAGGATGCCGCTGTAGGCCTTGATGGTGGTGGCACCGACAATGCCGCGCACCAGCGTAAACACACTGGACTGGCGCAGCCAGTGCGCGTCTTTGCGCGGCACGTCCACGATGATGTGGGCCGTGCCGTCGCCGGTCAGTTCAATGCGGCGCACCCGGCCAATCGGAAAGCCTGAAAACGTCATGTCCATACCGACGACCACGCCTTCGGAGTCGTCCGCCGTCAGCACCAGCGTTTGCGTGGGCTCAAACGCGCCGCGTGCGTACAGCAAATACACGCCCGAGCCCAAAATCAGCGCCAGCGTCAGCAGCAACAGCGCCGTGGCTTTGAGCTGCAAATGCGCCACCGGTGCCAGCGTCTCGGGCGGTGGCAGGGGCGGCGCAGGCGGCACCGGCGGCGCAGAGCTTGAGGAAGAAGGGGTGTTCATGCAAAGTCAATAGTAATTGCCGACCAGCGAGACCACTTCGATCAGCAGCAGCACGGCAAACATCCGCGCCAAGCCGCCCAGCTCAGAGTCGGGCCGCGTGCGCTGGCCGGTGTCGTACAAGCCCGCCGTGGCCGGAATCAGCGCCACGGCCATGCTCGAAAACAGCGTTTTGAGCACAAACACCAGCGTCACCGCCAGAGAAAACACTTGGCCAAACATCCGCGTGTAGGACGGCAAGCCAGCCAGATTGAAGCCATAGACGCTCAAATACGCCATCACCAGCGCCACCACGCACGACAGCGCCGCCAGCGTGATGCTGGCAAACACGCCGGCCAGCACGCGCGGCAGCAGCTCCATGCGCACTGGATCGCAGCCTTGGCGGCGCAGCGCGTCCAAGTAGCCCGACTGGCGCAACTGCGCCAACTGCGCGCCGTGCGCAATGGTGCAGCGCATGGCGACAAACAGCGTGGCCGTCAGCGGAATGAGTTCAATCACCAGCACGCGGATCACCATCTCCAGCGCATAGCGCGACAGGCCGTAACTGAGCGCGGTGACGACGACGATGTGCGTTATCACCAAGCACAGCAGCGCCGCCAGCACCGTAAAGCCGATCAAATTGGGCGCTGTGTCGTGGTACAGGTGGCGCATCAAACTGCGCCGCCCAGCGCGGGTGTAGCTCGATGGCGACAGCACCAGCACCACCACCACCGCACCCCAATAAACAATGCGCCCCCAGGCCAGCAGCCAGCGCCGCGTGGTGCTCCACAGGCGCTCGGGCGCTGAATATCCGGGCAGGTGCGTCATGATGGCCGCATTCTATTAAATTTATAGTCAAAACGGCCTTTAGCCCTTTGTTTTCTTGCGCTTATAGCTATTGTTTTTATAGTAATTTTACACATGGCGCTTGGCTGCGGTAGTGCCAGCGTCGGCACCTGTGCGATGGGCTGGCGCTGGCTGTGCATCGGCCTGCGCGTGCAGGGCGTCGATGACGTGGCAATGTGCATCTTGGCCATCGCAGCGGCTGCGCAGGGCGCGCAAATCGCGCTCCAGCGCCAACAGCGTGCGCACCTCGTCCAGCGACATATCCATCGCCCGGCACAGGCGAATAAAACACAGCCGATGGATGTCATCTTCACCACGTGCGCGGGAAGCCCCGGGGTTTAGCCCGGGGTTTAGCCCGGGGTTGAG
>CAIRYF010000415.1 GCA_903882725.1 uncultured Simplicispira sp. | reverse complement strand
GTGATGGTTTTGCCCGAGCCTGACTCGCCCACCAGCGCCAGCTTCTCGCCCGCTGCAATGGCAAAGCTGACACCGCGCACCACCGCTTTGTCGCCAAAGCGCACTTCCAACTGCTCCACCTCCAGCAAGCGCGTCATAACATCCATGTAAGTTCCATTCAGCGCTCGGCTTTGCGTGGGTCAAGGGCGTCGCGCAGCGCGTCGCCCATGAAGGTCAACAGCAGCAGCGTCACCACCAGCACCGCAAAAGTAGACAGCGAAATCCACCACGCATCGATATTGTTTTTGCCCTGACTGAGCAACTCGCCCAAGCTGGGCGTGCCCGGCGGCACGCCCAAGCCCAAAAAGTCCAGCGAGGTCAGCGCCAAGATGGCCGCGCTCATGCGAAACGGCAAAAACGTCACCACCGGCGTCAGGCTGTTGGGCAGGATGTGGCGCCAAATAATCTGCGCGTTGCCCACGCCCAAAGCGCGCGCGGCTTTGACGTAGTCGAGCTGGCGGTTGCGCAAAAACTCGGCGCGCACGTAGTCCGACAAACCCATCCAGCCAAACAGCGACAGCAGTACCAGCAGCAGCGCAATACTGGGTGCCAGCACGGCGCTGAAGATGATGAGCAAATACAGCTCGGGCATCGAGCCCCAAATTTCAATAAAGCGCTGAAACGCCAAGTCGGTCTTGCCGCCAAAAAACCCCTGAATCGCCCCCGCCACCACGCCCAACAGCACGCCAGTGAAGGTGAGCGCCAGCGCAAACAGCACGCTGACGCGAAAGCCGTACAGCAGCTGCGCCAGCAGGTCGCGCCCCCGGTCGTCGGTGCCCAGCCAATTGTCCAACGATGGCGCTGATGGGTTGGGGGCTTTGGCAAAGTAATTCAGCGTGTTCGGGCCGTAGGGATTCACCGTGTAAATAGCCCAGTTGCGGCCCTCGGTGATGCGCTGCTTGATAAACGGGTCAAGGTAATCGGTCGGCGTAGCAAAATCGCCGCCGAAGGTGGTTTCCGGGTAGTCTTTGAGCATCGGCCAATAGGTTTGGCCTTGGTAGCGCACGACGAGCGGCCGGTCATTGCTGACCAGCTCGGCGGCCAAACTCAGCAGCACCAAGGCGCAAAAGGCTATCAGGCTCCAGTAACCCAGGCGGTTGCGCTTGAAACGCAGCCAAGCGCGTCGGCTGGGGGAGAGGGAGGCGGGGGCGGACGAGTTCATACCGTCACCTCAAAAAGCAGCGCCCTGCAACAGAGCTTTGCTGTAGTCCAAAAATTCATCAAGATGCTTTTCAATGATGGCGACGGTGATTGGCAGTTGCAGGGTTTGGTAATCATGCACAGCAATGTTGCGAAACCCGACCATGCGCTGCAATCCTTCGGCCAGCTGCAGCTCAATACGGCCTGCCTGTGCTAACAAAGCAAACACATCGCGGGCGCTTTGCGGCACACCCAGCCGATCGCGGCGAATCAGGTGTTGGCCCATGTCCAGCGCCGCCTCGCAGGCGCGTTGGATATTCAAGATGGCCGCATCTTGGCGGGTGAAATTGGTAGCAAAAGTGGCAGGGTCAGTGAAATACTCTTCACGCGCCCGCGCTACGCAGCGCTCAATGGTGGCGGCTTTGTTGATTAGCACATCATCGGCCATACACGCTCCCTCGTTGTTGGATATCCGTCAGCAGCCCAGCCCGTGCCGTGTCCAAAGCCGTTTTCTGGCTCAAGATGGCACTCTCAAACAGCGCAGCCTGCGCATCCAGCGCCCACCAGCGCACGCCGGTGGTAATGATTTGGTATTGCATCACCGTGGATGCGGCGCGCAAGTCCAGCAAATCAACAGAGCAACCGGCAATATCGGCCAGCTCTCCCGACCACTGCCACAAGCACACCGGATCGACGTATCCCGCCACCAGCACGGCCATGTCCAAGTCGCTGTCTGGCCTTGCCGTGCCTTGCACCCGACTGCCAAAGCCATACACCGCCAACAGACCAGGCAGCCACGCCTGTAGCTGGCGCACCAAGCGGCTGATAACGGCAGGCGCTGCGTTGTGTGGCACCGCACCGGACGGGTTTAAATCAATCAAACTTGACACGCGGATCCACCCAGACATAACAAAGATCAGACACCAGCTTGGTCACCAGCCCAATCAACGTGAACAAATACAGCGTGCCCAGCACCACCGGGTAGTCGCGCCGGATGACGCTTTCGTAACTGAGCAGCCCCAAGCCATCGAGCGAAAACAGTGTCTCAATCAAGAGCGAGCCAGCAAAAAACGCGCCAATAAACGCCGCCGGAAAGCCGGTGATGATGGGAATCAGCGCGTTGCGAAAGACGTGTTTCCACAGCACTTGGCGCTCAGACAAGCCCTTGGCGCGGGCAGTCAGCACGTATTGCTTGCGGATTTCCTCTAAAAAAGCGTTTTTGGTCAGCATGGCGGTGACGGCAAAACTGCCCAGCACCATGGCAATGATGGGCAGGGTGATGTGCCACAAATAATCGACGATGCGGGCGGCCCAGCCCAGCTCTTGCCAGTTGCTGGACGTCAGGCCGCGCAGCGGAAACCACTGCAACTGCCCGCCAAACACCACCAGCAGCGCCACGCCCAGCACAAAACCCGGAATGGCGTAGCCGACCAAAATCAAGAGCGTCGTCACCAAGTCAAAGCGCGAGCCGGCGCGCACCGCCTTGGCCACGCCCAGCGGCACAGC
>CAIRYF010000414.1 GCA_903882725.1 uncultured Simplicispira sp. | reverse complement strand
GGAATCGCGCCGCCGGTGTAGCCTGTGCCGCCGCCGCGCGGGACGATGGTCAGGCCCAAATCAATGCAGCCTTTGACCAAGCCGGCCATCTCGGCCTCGGTGTCGGGGGTCAGCACGACAAACGGGTATTCGACGCGCCAATCGGTGGCGTCGGTGACGTGGCTGACGCGCGAGAGGCCGTCAAACTTGATGTTGTCTTTGGCGGTGCAGCGGCGTAGCAGGCGCTCAATGTCGCGGCGCAAGGTGGTGGCGTAGACCAAGGTGGCATCGAACTCGGCCACAGCGCGCTGCACTGCCTGCACCAACTCGCCCACGCGGCGGTCGCGCTCGGCGTCCAGTGCCGGGGTACGGCGTTTTTCGACTTCAGACAGGCGGTGGCGCAGCGCGTCCACCAGTTGTTTGCGCCGCTCGGGGCTGTCAAGCAAGTCGTCTTGCAGATAGGGGTTGCGCTGCACCACCCAAATATCGCCCAGCACTTCGTACAACATCCGCGCCGAGCGGCCCGTGCGCCGCTCGCTGCGCAAACTGTTGAGCACATCCCACGACGCCATCCCCAGCAAG
This sequence comes from uncultured Simplicispira sp., assembly GCA_903882725.1. Taxonomy (GTDB): domain Bacteria; phylum Pseudomonadota; class Gammaproteobacteria; order Burkholderiales; family Burkholderiaceae_C; genus Simplicispira. The sequence goes on along the minus strand of CAIRYF010000414.1, from coordinate 3,001 downwards.
CGGATGACGATCTCGCGGTCGGAGAACGAGGTGTAGTTATAGGGAATTTCGCGCAAACGGGCGGGCTCGGCAGCCTGCGCCTGCAGGGCGGCCAATGCAATCGGAACATTCATGGGGGTGCCTGGTGCGGGCGCCACGCGCCCAAAAGCCTCGGGGCGGTGATTTTATTGCAGCAACGCCAAGTATTCAGGCCGCTTGGCAGCTAGGCCTTTGAAGCTGCGCAGCAGGTGGGCCAGCTCGGCGTCGGTCATGCCGTACAGGCGGGCGACAGTTTTGTCGTTCTCGGCGCGCAGCTGGTCGCGCGCTTTGGCGCTGGCGGGCACGTCGCTGCGTTGCACGTTCAGCAGCGGTGCCAGTTCGGCAAAGTCCTCCCACGACGCGGCCAGACTCAGCAGCAGGGCGTTTTTGGCCAGCTGGGTGTAGTCGGGGTTGGCATGAATTTCGGCGTCGGTGGGCTGGGGCACGGGCAGGCGGTAGAGGTAGGTTTTGCTGATGTGAATCTGAATCATGAAGCGCGCCAGCCAGTCCACCGGCAGGCTGTTGAACCACGCCAGCGCCAACAGCAAGCGCAGCGGAGAAACCGCCTGCACTTTGACGCTTCCGTCCGCATCCAAAAAGTAGGTTTTGGCCGCATCGGCAAACAGCGTGTGGCCGTAACCGCTGTCCTTGGGTAACAGGGCAAAAATCAGGCTGCGCTCATTGGTGTCGCTGGCAATTTCCCGAAACGCCAGCCGCACAAAGTCACGGTCAAACCGCACAGCGCTGGCGTGCTGCGCCACCTGCGCCTTGGGCACGCCCAAATCTTGTGCCATGCGGTGCAGTTCTTTGCTGGTCAGGCGCTCGTCAAACGCGGCGGCATCGAGCCAATACTGCGGCTTGTCGTGGTGGTGGCTGTATTGCCAAATCATCTTGCCCTCGTACAGCGGCAGCAAACCCGGCGCGCTGTGTTCGAGGAATAAATCCTTGTCGTCGGTCATGTGCAGTTCGCGGCGAAAGTTCAGCCAGTCGGGCGACAGCGCAGGAAAAGCGCTGTAGCACTTTTGCAAAAGCGGCAAATCGGTGCCGTCGCGCAACTCCATCAGCGCCCATTGGTCAGGTGACAGCGCCTGCACCGTGGTCAGCGGGTAAGGCACATGGATGTCAGGCCGCTGCAAATCGGCGGCGTCCAGCACATAAAAAGCGGTGTCGATGGGCGCTGCGTTGGCCGCATCCGGCGCGGTGTTGAGCACCTGCATCAGCGCAAATTTGTAGCTGCGGTGTACGTCCGGAAAAATGCCGTTGCGGTTCTCGAAGCTGTAAAAAAACCGCAACTGCGCGTGCGTGAAGATGTGGCGGCGCAGCAGCATCGAACCTTCTTCAAACATCAGCGCGCTCGGCAACACGTAGTTCAGGCTGCCGCCGGACGTCAGCAGCGCCAAATTGCGCTCAACAAAAAAGCGGAACAAATTGCCATCGCCCGCGCCTTTGTTGAGCGGATAGGCCGATTTGTAGTAATTGTTGCCCACCTCGGCTTCGCGCTGCGCTTGTGCATACGCCTGCGCAATGTGGGCGCTGCCCAGCAGGCGCTGTTGCACAGCGGTTTTTTCGGTGTTTTTCAGGCTGCGGTAGTTGCTGTGGTACTGCGGAAAAAAGTCAGCATCTGAAAACTTGGTCTTGTCCCACGGCGGATTGCCAACGATGGCGTCAAAGCCCTTGCGCTCACCGGCAAAGGCTTCGGGAAACGCCACCTCGTAATGGAAAAAGCGAAAGCGCTGGGCGTAGCTTTCCACTTGCTTGAGCGTGGCGCTGTGGGTTTTGCTGTCGTCAAACAACTGGGCCAGCAGGTTGGGCGTTTTGTCCAGCGCCTCGCAGCCGGCCTTGTCGCCCTCGGCCAGCAGGACGCGGCGGGTGCAGATGAAACTCAGCGCCCGCGACAGCAAATGCAGCTTGGGCGCAATGGCGTTTTTCCACAACTGCTTGGATTGCTCCACTTCGTGCGCAGTGGTGTCGCGCAGGGCACCCAGCTCGTCCATCACGCTGCGCAGTGCGTCAAAACGTGCGCTCAGGTTGTCCACAAACAAATCGTTTTGCCGCGCCTCGGTGGCGTTGTAGTCCAGAAATTCTTGCACGCTGGCACCCATCAGCGCGTTGCCGTGCTGCACGTGGTGTTCGATAAACGACAACGGCGTGCCAAAGATGAAGCTGTCCATCCACAAAGACAGGCGCGCCAGTTCGACGGCAAACGGGTTCAAATCGACGCCAAAAATGCAGCGCTTGAGCAGGGCGCGCTTCAAAATTTGCGCATCCTCGGGCGCGTAGTCGAGGCTTAAAAGCTGCAACTGCTCGGCAATTTTGGCGCTCTCGGTGGCCACCAGTTGCTGCAAATGGGCATCAGAGTCCAGCCGCGCCAGCGCCAAATCGGTCAACGCGCCCAGCGCTTCGACCAAAAAATGCCCACTGCCGCAGGCGTTGTCCATGATTTTCAAATCCATCAGCGCCTTGCCCTGCGCGCTGGCGGCGGCCAGCGCTTGCTCTATGGCCGCTTGCACCAGCGGCTGCGACAACGCGGGCGGCGTGTAGTAACTGGCCGAGGTTTTACGCGAGTTGCTGGCGCTTTTCAAATAGACGTCGCCCTTTTTCACGCTGATTTCGCGCAGTGCCTTGAAGCCTTTTTCTTTGCGCAGCAACGCGCTGTCGTAGGCGTCGAAATAGGCCTCGATGGTTTTGCCGCGCGTGGCGGTGGTTTCGTATTCGAGGTACACGGCAGTCTCGGTGGCCCGCTCAAAGCGAAACTCCAGCAGCCCCTCGTAGATGCGCCCCAAGTGGGTGACGCTCATGTTCTTAAAGTCGCGCCGCGTATCAAACAGCGTGGTGCCCCGGTGGGTTTTGTAGAGCAGCTTTTCCAGAATCTGGCGCAGCGTGGCGTTGTCAAAAATTTTCACTTGCAGCAGCAAGGGCGCACGCTGCGGGTCAAACAAGCCGCCGTTAAACAGCGGAATGTCGATGTCCCCAGCGCCCTCGT